>NZ_PGEM01000036.1:678-47352 GCF_002934005.1 Cuspidothrix issatschenkoi CHARLIE-1
ATAATAGCTTTCATCACATTTTCCTAGATTTGATTTGTTATCATTAGGACTTACGTAAGATGTGGCTGAACACCTTATTCTTGCGTAGGGGTAATTCATGAATTACCCCTACTTGCGGTTATTTTTGCGTAAGTCCTGATCATATTTATAGTGTAGTAATGATTAAAAGTTCATAAATACTTGTACCCCTACCCAAAAGGGTTACTGATTTTTTCAAATAGTTCTAACAGTTGATTGCAAATACCCTATCGTAATTTTAGCTAATGCGTTAAATAGCGGATCATATTCAAGTATGATACTGCTGCTAGGTTTCAACCACTGTGTAATCATTAAGTGAGTATGTGAAGGAGGTTAAGGGGTTTATATCCCTTTTTGAATAAGCTCGTGATCTACTTCGATGACAAGTTTCATTAAATCAATGTCATTTATCACTTTTGTACTCCAACCACAAATTTAGACTACACAGTATCATGATATATAATGCTATAAGTAAGTGTTTTCGCAAATTTGTTAATAAAAACTTAATTATATAGGTATTTTTAGTCTATACTACTTATCAAATCAAGGTTTAGACATAAGGATATTTTGCTATGTCACTTATAAAGCTGCTACAAACACTCATTTCCGGTACTCATAATCCTGAATTGGATGCGGCGCGAATAAATCATGACAGCTTGCCTCAAAGTGAATATTTTCAGGGTGAAAAACTTTCAAAAGACCAATTGGAAAGGGATAAACAGATAACTTCTCAAAGAGGTTATCAATTGGGGCGGAGTTTGAGAGCAGCTATCGAAGAACATTACTCTGCTCCAGAACAACAGCGAGTTATTGATAGTCTTATGAAAGCAATAGTATACCTTGGTAATAACGCCAGGATATTTCCTGATATGGACTATAAGGATATTTGGTACACAGATTACTATGATCTAATTGAATTAGCGAAAGATATGGGTTTAGGGGATCGTACTTTACCTCACTGGCCTGAAGAATCAAATTCCTTTAATCGCTATCTAGAACTGACTACTTCTGATTTAGTTCAAATATTTCTGGGTTTTTTAGAAGAAGCTTTGCTTGATGAGTATAAGTTTGGGGCAGATTTAGATAGCTGGGTTAGGTACTTATTAAGAGAAACCTTAAAATCGAGACAGCGTTTAGCTCGTGAACAACAAAAGCAGGATGAAGCTTTGCGCTTTTCCCCTACAATCTTCAAAACAACTCAGCAGAATAAAAGCAATAACAGTAAGTAAGACATTTGAACGTTAAAAGCTCTTACAGTATTATCGGTTGTTGAGAGCGATAGCGAAACGTGACTTAAGAATCGCATTTTCCCTATGTGGTTGATGTGCGATACCTTTGGTAAGCTTCGCTAACGCTTTTCTAATATTGTGATTTAAGTGCGATTAGAATGCTGTTATCTTAGGCAGGACTTACGCAAAATAGAACGAAAGTAGGGGTAATTCATGAATTACCCCTACAAAATAATCAGGGTTGCAGTTACATCTTGCGTAAGTCCTATTAGGATTATGATCCAATTTTGTCATCACTTGCTATACGTCTATCAATGAACTGTTACCTACTATTAATCAACCATCCCAGCAAGAGAAATTGCGTCTTATTCATTTCCTATGATTAACCGTAGCAAAAGTAGAATATGGTAATATAACGACAAACTAGTTTTAATGATATGTATAGTCTTAACCTCAAACCAACCCATAAACCTATTAAGCAATATTACGAAGAGTTAGAAAACTTTAAGAAATTGGGCGTTGTTCATGAAACTGCGGTAAAAGTTGCTTTCCAAAAGTTGCTTGAATCTTGCTGTCAGCAGTTTAAATGGACTTTGATACAAGAGTATGCTATTTCCAGACCAAAAAGAAAACCATTGCGTGTTGATGGTGGTTTAGTTGATGATTTTAATTTGCCTCGCGCTTATTGGGAAGCTAAGGATAGTAAAGATAATTTAAAAAAAGAAGTCCAGAAAAAAATAGCTGTTGATTATCCTAAAGATAACATTATTTTTCAACAACCTGAAAGGGCGATTTTGTACCAGGATGGTAAACTGGTAATGGATGAAGATATTACTAAACCCCAAAATTTAGTAGATGTATTACGACAACTTTTTGAATATCGTCCTCCCGCAATTGAACAATGGGAAAAAGCATCTAATGAGTTTGGTTTTCGGGTTAAGGAACACGCAACAGCATTATTAGAATTAATTCGAGAACAGAGTAAAAAAAATAAAAAGTTTATTGATGCTTTTGCCGAATTTTTACAACTTTGTCGTCAGTCAATTAATCCCAATCTTTCAGAAGTAGCAGTTGAAGAAATGTTAATTCAACATTTATTAACTGAGCGTATTTTTAGAAGTGTATTTAATAATCCTGATTTTGCTCAAAGGAATATTATCGCGGTAGAAATTGAAAAGGTAATTAATGCTTTAACTTCTAAATCTTTTAGTCGTAGTCATTTTTTAAGTAGTTTAGATCGGTTTTATGGTGCAATTGAAGAAACCGCCGCAACTATTGATAATTTTTCCCAAAAACAGGATTTTCTCAATAAAATTTATGAGCGCTTTTTTCAAGGGTTTTCTGTAAAAGTTGCTGATACCCACGGAATTGTTTATACTCCTCAACCAATTGTTAATTTTATGGTTAAAAGTGTTGAGGAAATTTTACAGAGAGAGTTTGGTAAATCCTTAGTTGATAAGGGTGTACATATTCTTGATCCTTTTGTGGGAACAGGTAATTTTATTATTCGGGTCATGCGAGAAATAGCGGAAATTCAAAAATCAGCTTTACCTTATAAATATGAACATGAATTACATTGTAATGAGGTGATGTTATTACCTTATTATATTGCTTCTATGAATATAGAGCATGAGTATTTTGAGCAAGCAGGAGAATATAAATCTTTTGAGGGTATTTGTTTAGTTGATACTTTTGAGGATCAAAATATCCAACAATTAGATTTATTTAGTCCTGAAAATATGAAACGAGTAGAAAAACAAAGACAATCTGATATTTTTGTGATTATTGGTAATCCTCCTTATAATGCAGGACAATTGAATGAAAATGATAATAATAAAAATAGGAAATATACCACTAAAGATAAAACAGGTATAGATGATCGTGTGTCTGCAACTTACGCAAAAGCATCGAAAGCAACAAATAAAAATAAACTTTCAGATACTTATGTGAAAGCAATTCGTTGGGCAAGTGATAGAATAAAAGAAGAGGGTATTATTGCTTTTGTCACTAATAACAGTTTTATTGAACAAATCGCTTTTGATGGTATGAGACAGGAATTAGAAAAACATTTTGATCAAATTTACGTATTTGATTTAGGGGGGAATGTTCGCAAAAATCCTAAACTATCAGGTACAACTCATAATGTTTTTGGTATTCAGGTGGGAGTAAGTGTTAATATATTGGTTAAGCATCTAAGCAGATGAAATTTATTTATAATTATTGGTATAATTCTTGATGAATTAACAATCTGACTCAATAGATAGGGAATAGATATGGAAACACAAGAACTTAAAACTCTGATTCAAGAAACTGTAAGAGAAACAATGCTAGAAGTATTAAAGAAAGAAAGACTTGCTCTTTGTTTAGCTTTGATACCTCGTGTTAGTGACAGGGAAATGCGGGAAATTGAAAAACAATTTGGATCACCTTCAGATTATGATCAGGATGAATTTATTAATATGACAGACTGGGTGCGAAATGGAACTAAACTTCAGTAAAAATGCGCTGAAATTTATCAAAAAACTTTCAGATAAAGATACAGAGAGAGTACGTAATAAGATATTGCAACTGTTAAACTCAGTTGAAGAATCTGGTTTAGTACCATCTGGAGAACTTGATATAAAAACATTAGAAGGAGAATGGCAAGGGTTCTTAAGAATGAGGGTAGGTAAAATTAGGATTATTTTTACAGTTGATGTAGAACAAGATGAACTACAAATTTATGACATAGGCTTTAGAGGTGATATTTACAAAACTTGAAAATATCAACAAAAATTAATTCCTATGGAACAAGGGTAAAAATGAAAAAATCATTTCCTCATCACTTTACTATTGAAGTTGAACAAGAATATGATGGACGATGGATAGCAGAAATTTTAGAAATACCTGGTGTTTTAGTTTATGGTTTAACTAAACAAAAAGCAATATCCAATGTCCAAGCATTAGCTCTGCGTGTCATTGCTGATAAACAAAAAAACGAATTACAACCAGAGGATTTATGAAAAAAGCTAAAATATACTATGCGCGAATGGATGAATTTTGGACAAAGGAAGAAAAGTTAAAATATTTAGAAAAACTTGAACATACTGGTAATGTAGAATGGCAAGAAATTACACCAGACAAAAACAATAATTGGTTAACTGAAGACTGCCAAATTGATTATGATGATTTTTTACCAATAGGTAATAAAGAAACAAAATCTAAATCTTTAAATTCTTCTGCAATCTTTTATATTTACAGTTTAGGTGTTAATAGTAATAGAGATAATTGGGTTTATAATTATGATATTGATGATTTAAGTAAGAACATCAATATTTTTATTGAAACTTATAATGAACAAGTTATTAAATGGGGTCAAAACAAACAATCTCATAAAAATATAGATTTGTTTATTTTATATGATGATGAAAAAATTAAATGGAGTAGTAAATTGAAAGCATTATTAAATGCTGGAATTTCTACAAAGTTCGATCCAGAAAAAATTAGAAAATCTTTGTATAGACTATTTACTAAACAGTGTCTTTATTTTGAAAAAGTTCTAATTCATAGACCTGGGCAATTTCCCACAATCTTTCCTACTGCTGAAACTGAAATTGAAAATCAGGTGATTTCTGTGAGTGGTATAGGTAGTAGTAAAGCATTTCATTGTATGGCTAGTGTAGTAATACCTTGCTTAGATTTTTTAGAAAAAACTCAATGTTTCCCATTCTACACCTACAACGAAGACGGAACAAACCGCCAAGAAAATATCACAGATTGGGCATTAAAACAATATCAAAACCATTACCAAGATACTACAATCACTAAATGGGATATCTTCTATTATATCTATGGAGTGCTGCATCATCCCCACTACCGGAAACGCTACGCAGCCAACCTGAAAAGAGAACTTCCCCGCATTCCCTTTGCTCCCCAATTCCATCCTTTTGTCATAGCTGGAAAACGACTAGCAGAAATTCATGTTAACTATGAAAAACAGCCAGAATATCGCCTTAAACATATAGAAAATAAAGACTTACCCATTGATTGGCGTGTAGAAAAAATGCGCCTTTCTAAAGATAAAACCCAAATCAAATATAACGATTTTCTCACCTTAACAGGAATACCTCCAGAAGTATTTGAATATCGTTTAGGCAACCGTTCCGCCCTAGATTGGATAATAGATCAATATCAAGTTACCACAGATAAGCGCAGTGAAATTACAAATGATCCTAATCGTCTTGATGATGAACAATATATTGTCAGGTTAATTAAACAGATAATTACTGTGAGTTTAGAGACAGTAGAAATCGTTAATAATTTACCAGATTTGGGATTACCAAAAGATTGATAAGTACGTTTGGAGTCATCCCAGTTTATCCTATAGTTTGATATTATCAGGGAAAGACGGAGCAGATGCAGATCGTTATCAAGAACGCGACGTAAAAAATGCCCTCAGAGACTTAGAAAATTTAGATAACGAGGAAGAGTAACTATGAATCATCATTACAGTATATTAATTCAGTGGTCAGATGAAGATCAAAAATATGTAGTCAGTTTTCCAGAGTTCGGTCCTTATGCCCATACTCACGGAGAAACTTATGCAGAAGCCCTAAGAAATGGAGAAGAAGTATTAGAACTTTTGATTGAAGAATATCAGTTACAAGGAAGACCACTTCCACAGCCTTTAATGGTAGGTTCTTCTATGATAATTGGTCAGTAATCTTCAACGTTTTATTGAACAAATCGCTTTTGATGTAATGAGACAGGAATTAGAAAAACATTTTGATCAAATTTATGTATTTGATTTAGGGGGGAATGTTCGCAAAAATCCTAAACTATCAGGTACAACTCATAATGTTTTTGGTATTCAGGTGGGAGTAAGTGTTAATATATTGGTTAAGTATCTAAGCAGATGAAATTTATTTATAATTAATCTGACTCAATAGATAGGGAATAGATATGGAAACACAAGAACTTAAAACTCTGATTCAAGAAACTGTAAGAGAAACAATGCTAGAAGTATTAAAGAAAGACTTGCTCTTTGTTTAGCTTTGATACCTCGTGTTAGTGACAGGGAAATGCGGGAAATTGAAAAACAATTTGGATCACCTTCAGATTATGATCGGGATGAATTTATCAATATGACAGACTGGGTGCGAAATGGAACTAAACTTCAATAAAAATGCGCTGAAGGTTAATTAAACAGATAATTACTGTGAGTTTAGAGACGGTGGAAATCATTAATAATTTACCAGATTTGGGATTACCAAAAGATTGATAAGTACCAAGATCCCCAACTTCTTTTACCCCTGCGTTTATAGCAAAATGCTCATAAACTAAATTTAGCCATTTTGTATTCACTCTCGGAATTAAATACCTTGACACTCCCCGGTCTAAAGACGCGGGGATTCTACATTCATAGTCAAAACTTGCTCAACCAGGTTTGCACCAAGTAGAGTAGAGGCTTCAACTCCTGTAGCGTTACTTTGGGGATGCCCTCCCCTAGCTTTTGCAAGATTTAAAATATTAATTGCTGCATTTGTATCTCTATGCAACTCGCATCCACAACTACATTTATGGGTACGAGTTGATAGAGATTTTTTGACAATTACGCCACAACTAGAACACTTTTGAGAAGTGTAATATGGTGCTACAGCTATAGCAACTTTGTCAAATTTAACCGCAAAATATTCAATCCATTGCCTGAACAAATACCAACTAGCATCACTAATTGATTTTGCTAGACAATGATTTTTTACCATATTTACAACCCTTAAATCTTCGTAGGCTACTAAGTCGTTAGACTTGCATACGTTACGCGCTATTCTCTTAGCGTGTTCATTCCGTTGCCTACTTACTTTTAAGTGTTTTTTAGCATAAAGTTTTCTAGCTTTTTTCCTACCACTAGAACCTTTTCGCTTTTTGTAAATTTGTCTTTGAGAATGTTTGATTGATTTTTCAGCTTTCTGGTAAAATTTAGGGTTAGGTTCATGATGCCCGTTAGAATCAGTGTAAAAAGATTCTATACCAACATCTAAACCAATTTCTTCGCCTGTTTTTGATTGAATATCTACAACATCAATACTAATACAAAACTGAGCATAATAACCATCAGCACGACGGATTAAACGCACTCGTTTAATATCTTTAAGGTTGTAGGAATGAATATCCCATTTACCTAAAAGTTTAAGTTCACCAATCCCTTTTTTGTCGGTAAAAGTGATGCGTCGTTTAGTTTTGTGTAACTTCCATCCAGATGTTTTATATTCAACAGAACGACAATCTTTTTGAAAACGGGGGAATCCCTTTTTCCCGGATTTATTAGATTTACAGTTGTCGTAAAACCTGGATATAGCGAACCAAGCTCTTTCTGCTGCTGATTGCACAGCCATTGAGTTTAATTCAGCAGTAAAAGGAAATTCCTTCCGAAGTTCCGTAGAGTATTTGTTAAGAGCAAACTTATCAATTTTTAACTCACGGGGTGCATCCATCCAATATCTAATCGCTTTATTGCGAATGAATTGGGTAGTCCGAATTGCATCGTCTATGGCGTTGTATTGATGTTGTTTTCCTTTAAGTTTATATTCTAGAACTATCATGGGTTTTATTGATTTGTTGTTTACGACCTGTAACTATTATACAATAGCTATATACAGATAGCAAGCAAATCTTTTTAAATTATGGCGAAGTTTTCTCCAGATGAGTACAGACACGAAAGCAATGCGGTATCGCTTCTGAATTACCACTTTGTCTTTATTCCTAAGCGGCGGAAAAAAGTCCTGGTAGGTGCTGTTGCAGAGAGGTTGCAGCAAATTATTTGCGAGTTGGTTGTAGAGAATAGGTGGAAAATTATTGCTATGGAGGTTATGCCGGATCATGTCCATCTGTTTTTAAACGTGAAGCCAACCGATGATCCGTCTAGCATTATGAGGAAAATTAAAGGCAGGGCTTCTCATCATCTTAGGAAAGAATTTCCCGAACTTTTAAAAATACCTACGTTGTGGACACCAAGCTATTTTGTAAGCACTGCTGGGAATATTTGCACAGAAACGGTTAAGAAATATATTGAGCAGCAACGCGATTAACGTCAATGCAGGATAAATCCTGCAACTAGCATTCATCCCTTGTCTAAAGCACAGATGTGACTTCCTGAGTCAGTCACATCTTCAAGGGTTTTCGGCATTTTTCTTATAAAGTTTCTCCACTTCTTGGCTTGTGAGCAAGTTTGGGCAACTCACGGACTAATTTATATTCAAAACGTCTTAATTCTGTGATTCTATAGTGGGGGTTTAGCACTGCTAAACCCCTGCATACCTGCTAAATCTCTACACATCTGGATATTTAACTAAATATTTAGGCGCTATGAATTATGAAGGTTAATTTTGCCAATTACTAATTCCCAAAACCAGTTAGGATCGAGATAATCGGAATTGATATTTTCAAGCATCCACTGGAGAGAAGTGTTTATGAATCTGGTTGTACTCCAGAACTGGCTAGATAATGCCTCTTTTGCTGTCTTATTCTGTACGATGTTGGTGTATTGGGTGGGGGCGGCTTTTCCGAGTTTATCGGTGACAGCGGCTTTGGGGACAGCCGGAATGGCGATCGCTAATTTATCTATTGCTACCCTATTAGCAGCAAGATGGATAGAAGCGGGTTATTTTCCCCTCAGTAATCTTTATGAGTCTCTATTTTTCCTCACTTGGGGAATTACTGCTGTCCATTTAATTGCCGAAAATAGCAGTCGTAGTCGTTTGGTGGGGGTTGTGACTGCACCTGTAGCCATGGGAATTACAGCTTTTGCTACTTTGACTTTACCGTCAGATATGCAGGTATCAGAGCCTTTAGTGCCGGCTTTAAAGTCCAATTGGCTGATGATGCACGTTAGTGTGATGATGTTAAGTTATTCCGCTTTGATGGTGGGGGCATTGTTAGCGATCGCTTTTTTAATTGTCACCCGTGGTCAAAATATCCAACTGCAAGGTAGTTCCGTGGGTGCAGGTGGCTACCGAAGTAATGGTTACAAACTCCTCAAAGCTGGCGAGTTAGTTCTATCTACACCTGTTGCGGAAAATAATGGATTTTCTCGCATTGAAACGAATAAAAACGGAAATGGCACGGCGGTTTTAGATGTAGTCACCACTACCCCCATACAAACCACTCAAACACTATCACCCCAACGGCTTAACCTCGCAGAAACCCTGGATAATATCAGCTATCGCATCATTGGCTTAGGATTTCCCCTCCTGACCATTGGTATTATTGCCGGTGGAGTTTGGGCTAATGAAGCCTGGGGTACTTACTGGAGTTGGGATCCCAAGGAAACTTGGGCGTTAATTACTTGGTTAGTATTTGCTGCTTATCTCCATTCTAGAATCACTCGTGGTTGGCAAGGTAGAAAACCTGCAATTATCGCTGCTGCTGGTTTTGTTGTCGTTTGGATTTGTTATCTCGGTGTGAATCTTCTGGGTAAAGGTTTACATTCTTACGGTTGGTTTTTATAACTAAGTAGGTTGGCGTTAAAAATTGTCGTTGGGGCAGGGGAACAGGGAACAGGGAACAGGGAACACCGAAGAGAGTTTTGGGCGATTTTACTTTTCTTCACATACCTTTAAATTTTTCGGTTTACCTACTTACATTTTCCCCCTTTTCTTGTGAGAAAGGGGAATTTTTTTGATCTCATCTAGAGAAAGATTAAAATAAATAGGGATTTTTCTACAAAAACTAATAAATACTCTTACTATTTAATGTCACTGACATAGGAATTACGTAAAACAGACTCAATAATTCAAGGTTTATAATGAGGAATAGATTCCTGATTTGAGGACTGAAGCCCTTATAAAGAAATCATCTCCAGGTTTCTTAGATTACTTAATGTACCTTGATTTATTCTTGTCTACTTACTTACATAACTCCTATAACAGCTTAATTTATACTTTTTAATTTGATATGAAGCAATTTGGAATCTCCACTTTGTTTATGTTTGCTATACTGTCAACACGATACCTGATTGTATCTTCTGTTCTCTATTGGTTACTGTGGGTACGTCGTCCCCAATCTTGGGAGGTGCGTCGTCTTCATGATTTAGATAGACGTAAGAGTAAAATAAAAAGTGAAATTAAATGGTCTATCTTTTCCTGTCTCATTTTCGCATTACCAAGTGCTTTTATCATGGAAATGATTGCCTTGGGACAGACAAAAGTTTACATAAATCCTATCGAATATGGCTGGTTGTATTTACCTTTGAGTCTTTTTATATATTTGTTTTTACACGACACTTATTTTTATTGGACTCATCGCTGGTTACATATTCCTAGCATATATCGCCGCTTTCATAAAGTACATCACGAATCTATTAATCCTACACCTTGGACTTCTTTTTCTTTTGATCCAGTTGAGAGTATTATTACAGCCATTATTATTCCTGTTCTAGTTTTTATTATTCCCATTCACATTAGTATGGTGGTTTCATTGCTAATATTAATGACTATATTTGGCGTTGTTAATCATACAGGTTATGAAGTTTACCCCCGTTCATGGATGCGTGGTTTTTGGGGAAAAAATTGGATTACACCAACTCACCATACCCTCCATCATCATAAATTCAATTGTAATTATGGTCTGTATTTTCGGTTTTGGGATACGTTGATGAATACAGATGTTATGGTAAAAACGCCATTTACTCTAGAGAAAAAATAAATGATGAATTTATCTGGTGAAGTCGGGAATTTAGGTGTGAACGATTGATAGATGATAGGACTTACTTTTTACCTTATTTTGATAATATCGCTCTAGGTTTGACATTAATTTTCTCCCGATATTCCCCAGAGAAATGCTTATCTATTAAAGCTGGAACTTGTTCGGCTTTGATTTTACTATAACGAGTTTTATCTGGCATTACTAAGTTAGGCCCAGCTTTACAGTTTTTCATGCAACCAGTACCTTTAATATTGACTGCATCTTCTAAACCATTATTTCTTAACTCTGACTCTAAAGCTTGACACAAAGCTTTGCCACCACGCTTCATACAATCAGATTTTTGACAAACTAAAATTGTTTGGGTTTTGGCTGGCTGAGTCTTAGCTGGATTCGGCGCTGAAACTGTTCCCATATCAGCACTTGCAGCCATCACCCGTTCTGCTACCAGTGTTACCTGATTTTTTTTGGCGTTATACTGTTTTGTCCCCACAACTTGCAACCAAGTACCTTTGGGTAAACGCAAATCAAAAGCACTCCGTAAATGTTTGGCTAATTTTATGTAAAATTCACCCTCAGAAGTCCATAACAACAAGCCTTTTAACTTATATCCATCTTTAATCAAAAAATCTATAAATCTGCCTTCAAAACAAAATTCTATTACTGCGGAATTAGTAGATATACTCATTTTTTAACCTATTTGTCTAACTAAAATTTTTGGTAATACCATTTCTGGATGAAGATGCGCTTTAGTTTTCGTTGTAGAGACGTTTCACAGAAACGTCTTTATCAAATTTATTTAGCCCAACCTCAAATAGAATTGGTATAAAAATCATGCCAACAATTTTCAACATTACCAATCAAATCTTGACGAAAAGCATTAAATTGTTTAACTATACTTCAAAGGTTAAAGGCCGATTAGTTTCATAGATGGAAGGAATATCTAACTCTTGCAAGCGTTGATAAACCTGCCAACTATCTGCCCAATTTATATCAATAACGTGCTTTCTATTTATATCTGAGCTAGAAGATTTCAAGGGAATAGCCCTCAAAATGCTATAAAGTTGCAGTAAAACTAGAAACTCACAGCGTAAATTTGAGAGTTAGTTGGAGTTTAGCTTCCTTCCTTAGAATACACTAACTGCAAAATATTATCATTAATTTTGAGAAAAAATCTCATTTTTTTTAATCAATAGACATACATATTTTGTGCCAGAAGTCAAAATAAATACAAAATTAGGACTTACACATTGACAGAACCAACCAAATATGGGGTATGGGTTTCGGGGATTTTAACGTGATTTTTTCATGATTTTTAAGCGATAGTGAAGCGCTGCTGCAAGCACTTCGCTATTGAGCAGAAGTTAATCTCCAAAAGCCTGAAACAACGGATTTTGCTTCATGCACATCATGGTGAATTTGTACAGTGCGTAAGTTCTAGATATATAATTCTGATCTACTTTCCAAGAAAGCGATGCCAGATTAAAATTACAATAGATTATGTAAAAAAAGGTTGAGAACTATGACACCCTCTTTAGCAAATTTTCTTTGGAGTCTGGTTTGGGGTACTGCCATCGTAGTTATCCCTGCTACTATTGGTCTAATTTTCATTAGCCAAAAAGATAAAATCCAACGTTTTTAATCCTTGTAGACTGGAGACTGGGGAAGAATTTTCTTCTTTCTTCTCCTTTCTCCTGAACTTTTGTATTCTTCTTCTACAATATTATGACTGGTTAAAGTAGTGATGGTAAGTGTAACTCGTTAATATAGATTTGATATTAGGAAAACACCAATGATTAATTTGGGGCTGAACTCAGCCAGTGTTTTGGCTCAGGTAAATTTTGGAGCGAACTCAGCCAGTATTCTCGGAATTTTTCTGGCTGTGGCTGGAGCAGCATTGTATTTTCTGCGTTCTGTCCGGCCAGAACTGTCAAGAGATCAAGATATCTTTTTTGCTGCGGTGGGTTTATTGTGTGGGTTTATTCTCGTCTTCCAAGGGTGGCGACTAGACCCGATTTTGCAATTTGGTCAATTGTTGTTGGTAGGTTCGACGGTATTTTTTGCGGTTGAAAGTATTCGGCTGCGAAGTATCGCTACTCAACAAGCAAAACGCAATACTCCTATTGTGGATGATGAACGGGAAGTGAGTCGTAGATATTCTTACACTGAACGGCGTAACTATCAAGCGGAAATGGATGCAGATTTAGAACCCCTACCTTACGAGGACGAAGAACCACCACCACGTCCAAGAATTCGGGGTAGTCGAGATGATCGTTCCAACCGTGATGACTATTACGAAGATCAACCTCCACGGAGTTCAGAACGCCGAACCAGAGAAAGACCAGATGCAGCAGAAAGAAAGCGTCGTCCTAATTCTGGGCGTTCAGTCAGTCGTCCTAGTGACAGTTATGATGAAGAAAATTGGGGTTCTGCTCCCAGAACTGCTGATAATTGGGAAAGTTCTAATTCTCAAGAGGAAGTGAGAAAACCACCACGGCGGAATAATAGTGGTAGTAGTGGTAGTAGTGGTAATAATCGCCCTCAGCGTCCAGAAAGCCGTGAGGATGATGTTGCGCCAACTCCTAGACCGAGAAAACGCCGTCCTCCCAGAGATTCTGTTCCGCCCAGAAGACAGGATGATGATGAGGCAATACCAACGGAATATGTACCATATAATCCCATTAATAAGCCAAATAACGAACCAGATAATTCTGATTTTGATGATGACATTTAAAAAAGCTGGGGCGGGTAAGGGACAGTGATGTGAAAACATTTACATCTGGTTTCTGGCTCCAAAAGTCTGTTTATTGGAGCCTGATTTTTGGATTAACGAGTTTATTGATATCTTGTACTGCTGATAATATCCCTATGGGAGTTACTTCTCTCAATAGCCGATATACTGAAGAACAACCGGCAATAAGTGGTAATGGCCGTTTTTTGGCTTTGATTTCCAATCGTTCTCGTTATCAGCAGTTGTTACTATACGATTTGGAAAATCAAAGTTTTATTCCTACACCAGGTTTAAACCGACAATCAGTAGTTGCAGAAAGTCCTAGCCTAAGTTATACAGGTCGCTATATTTGCTACATTACCAGTGAACAAGGTAGACCTGTGGTAGCACTTTATGATCGGGCTTCCCAAAATTCACAAATTCTCACTCCTACTTTTCGTGGGTGGGTGAGAAATCCTAGTATTAGTCCTGATGGACGTTATGTTGTTTTTGAATCTTCTAGTCGTGGACAATGGGACATTGAAGTTCTTGATAGGGGCCCAACTGTAGAGTTAGATATTCCTAATGGGGCAACGGTGAATACCAATTAAAAATTATTTTGTCTGAATCAGGATTTACAGGATTTCAAGATTGACAAGATTGATAATTGGTAATTTGTTTATTAATTCCCTGCACTCTGTCCTTCCTGCTGTTGTTCCCTGTTCCCTCATTCCTTAAATGAATTACAAATTATCAATTATTCTATTGAAACAATCTGGTCTAATATCTCGCCTGTTAAGGCGAAAATTTTTGGAGTGGAGTATAAATCCTCGTTCCAAAAACGGCCTTCTGCCTCCGGTTGGTGAGCAACTTGCGCTGAGCGAAGTCGAAGGGAGTCGAACTACTGCCTCCTGCCTCCTGCCTTCTTTAATTTTATGTTCGACTTTATTAACTGGGTGTTTTGGCTATCCGCGTTTACTTAGCTATCCATTTGATCCAGGGGGTAGAAGTCTGAATAGTTCTGCTTCGGAGTTAAATCCGCAAATTTCTGGGAGATATATTGTGTTTACGAGCGATCGCCGAGGCAGTCAAGATGTATATATGTTTGATACATTAACTCGTGATTTAGTATATTTACCTGACTTAAATTCCTTTGATACAATTGCTTCCCATCCTGGAGCTTCTGAGAATGGTAAATTTATTGTCTTTGCTGCTAGTCGTCAAGGAAGAACACAAATTGTTCTTTATGATAAAGATGTCCGTCAATCACGCAATTTAGCTGGAGATTTACAGGGAGAAGTCCGCAATCCTACAATTAGTGCTGATGGTAGTAGAATTGCGTTTGAATATAACAATAATGGACAATGGGATGTCTTAGTTTATGACCGTTTTGGACGGAGATTGAATATTCGTCAAGATCCAGGTTAGGGGAGAGGGAACAGGGGTGCAGAAGAAAAATATTCTTTTACAACTGACAACTGACTAATCACTCTTTTGTACAGATTCGATGAGCGATCGCACTTGTTGAGTTCCTTCGGATGGTTCAAAGGAAAGGGGAAATTTACCTCTAACTAACATTCTTAAACCCAAAGGTGCAATACCCAGTAATCCTTGAAGATCGCGGAAATAATTACCAACTACTTGAATACCAAATTGTCGTTCATCTATCCAACCGCCTTGTTTGACTAAATCTACTAAAACTTTGCGATGACGAATAGAACGACTATCATTTTTATCTTTGCGTTCGAGAATTTCCTGTTTAATTTTGGTAATTTGTTCTAGGGGTGCGACTTCCATGGGACAAACTGAATCACAATAAAGACAACGAGTACAACCCCAAACTCCTTGAGTTCCTTCACTATAATGTTCTAATCGTTTTTCTGTATTGCTATCACGGGAATCTTCCACCATGCGATATGCTTTAGCCAGTGCATGGGGTCCAACAAAATCAGGATTGACTTCACGGGCATTACATTCGGAATAACAAGCACCACACATAATACAATTACCCGTTTGATCCAAGAGCGATCGCTCTTGGGGGGTTTGTAAAAACTCTCTTTCTGGAACTTGTCTACCTGCTGTACTCACATAGGGGGCAACGGTCTGTAAATTATGCCAAAAACTACTCATATCTACAACTAAATCTTTAATTACAGGCATATTCCCCAAGGGTGCAACCGTAATTTCTGGAGTAGTTGGAGACTGATTTGCAAATGATGAGATTTTTGCCAGTCTAGCTAGTTCACTACCCACATTTTCCTTACAAGCCAAAGCAGAGCGCCCATTAATCCGCATTGCACAACTACCACAAATTGTATTGCGACAATTTTTGCGAAATGCTAAAGTTCCATCTTGTTCCCACTTAATCTGATTCAGGCAGTCAAGGATAGTATTACCTGATTCTACCTGCAAAACGTATGATTGGAAAACAGGCCCAGAATGTTCTTGTTGTCGCGCAATCTTAAAAATAACTTCCATTATTATCAATCCAAATTTTGAGTGTAAATCTTCTGTTTTACCTGACCTGCCGGTAAAATCATGCTGCTAGGGAAGGATAAAACCTGATAACATAGCTTGGTATCAGCCATACCATGAAGTATAAAAATACATTTTCTTTACTGCTTGAGTCTTGATCATCCTCCCCTCTTTACTCTTGATCGTTGACACTGAATAGTCCTTGCGTCAAGCCCTAGTTATCAAAATTCTACATCCTTAAATATATATAAGACTCTTATCCATACTACTCAGTTAAGAATTGAAAAGTTGTGAGGTGGTCGGGAGAAAGGTTTTTCATGGTTGCCCCCTAAACCTACAAGTCTGAGGAATCCTATTAAATTTTAGAACTAAACCCACTGCTTTTGAATCTGGGAGAATCTTCTTAGCTGTTACTGTTTAGTGGCCTACACAAGTAACTTTAGGAATCAAACCAGAATATAAGTGTTAAAGCAAGTGAATATCTTTCCTAGTGGCGATCAAATCATCCATAGATGTGGTAAATTTATTCTTCCCCTAGACAGACGTACATTATCTGAAGACAAGTTTTGAGGAGAATTTTGAATTAGATGGTGATCAACAAGGGAAAGAAGATTTTTTACTTGGCTTTTTCTCCCTAGTCACTGAAGAAACTCGATAACTTAACCGCTTCACTCCCAAAAAGCTTGGCTGAATTAGATGAACTTTTATAAAAGTTATGACATCATCCTTATGACAGTAGCAAGCTTCAGGAAAATTTTCACTGATTTTTAGCACCTCAACTCCAGGGATTTAGATCAAAATTTAGAAAGAATTTTAATTTTCAATGCAAAAAATATTTTGCTATTATTATTTCATGCTATTATTTGATAGAAAATTACGAACTCAGAAAATCACCAGACAATAGCCGCCTAAGCACGGTTAGCACTTCTGTTGTTTTTTCGTAATGTAGGGACTAAAAAACTCATGTCTCTACTGGCAGAATAAAAGGGTGTATGTCCGTTAGACCACATACAAATACTATGCTGTCTTGAGCTAAAGATGATCATTAGGTGCAAACCTAGAACTCAAAAGCAAGATCGATCAGCATTGAATCTCAAAAATTCGTAATTTATTGGCTCTCCAACTTTTTTTGGAGTAGAGTAACCTAATTTGTAAAGGTGGCTTGAAGTTATACCATACTTAGTAGACCAAAGAGAAAATAATTTAATTTCTGATGGCCAATGATGGTTAAAAATGCCGTAAAATTACTGAAATAAATGTTTGTGGCAACTATGACCCAGAAACCTATTATAGATAACTGTAATAGAGTCTTCGGTTGCTGCCTTCCTCAGCAGGAATTCACCCAAAACCCTGATGTAAACTACTCTCTAGAGTCCAATTCTTACTAAGAAGCTCAAGAGTAGACTCAAAGAAAATTTGAGCATGGCTAACGCCACCCTACCCCATCAATTTGAAAAGATTAAGGAAAATTAGAACATAATGAGTGAAACTGCAACCGCCCCATTAACAGGAAAAGCATTACTGGCGAAAGTAAAAGAACTTTCCAGTTTACCCCGTCGGGAAAGAGCAAAGCAATGTGGCTATTACACCGTTACTAAGAATAGCCAAGTTCGTGTTAATCTCACCGACTTTTATGATGCTTTACTCTCAGCTAGAGGCATTCCCCTCAGCCCAGAAGCTCCAAAAGATGGACGTGGCCGCGAACCGACATATCGGGTCAGTGTCCACCAAAATGGTCAAATTGTGATTGGTGCAACCTACACCAAAGCAATGGGACTCAAGCCTGGTGATGAATTTGAAATTAGACTAGGTTACAAACATATTCACTTAATTCAACTTGGTGAAAGTGATAAGCAACTGAGCCAAGTAGATAGTGATACTGATGAATCTGACGAAGAAGAATAAATTTCCTCACCTATTAGGGGTAATTTGCTAGTCAATATGGCGTAAGTTATCTCTAAAGCTGACCCTTATTTATAGGTCTAGCTGAATAATTACTCTAAAATTAGACATAAAAAACAACTTGACCTCTTCCACGGGTCACAAATTTTAGTAGAGTCTTGATTAATTATCAAGAAATCTATTGTTGTAGCAAGGGAGTCCTGTTTTTTATGTCTATGCCAATATCATTTTTAGAGCCATTGGCCAAGACTTTGCTGGAGTTTCTGAGGGATACACCAGTACTTTTGGTCATGGCTTTTTTTATTGTTTGGGTAGGTTGCTGGTTGCCATTAGTAGCAATTTTAACTATTAAATTTAAGTGGCAAATACATAAATTTTTACAACCAGAGCAAAAAATTCCTTTGTTGGTGTCTCTCTACTTATTAGTACCGCTAATTCTGTGGGTATTTCAATGGTTAAAATTAGGATCTTTCTCGGATTATGGATTAGTCGGGGAAGTTTCTCTGGTTGTTTCTTTATGCCTCGGCTTTAGCTTGGGTATTTTTAGTCTAGGAATAGTATTTTTTGGACAAATTTGTGCTGGTTGGTGCTATTTAGAAAAGTCTAATATCAAGTTAATACCACCTATTTTATTAACTATTTCCCTGGTGGCTTTATTTGTCGGAGGAATAGAAGAACTGATATTTCGAGGATTTTTATTGACTAAGCTAGAAGATAATTTCTCAATTTGGTTAGCGGCAATTATTTCTAGTTTAATTTTTGCTGTTTTGCATTTGGTATGGGAACAAAAAGAAACCCTACCCCAATTACCAGGACTATGGCTCATGGGTATGGTATTAGTATTAGCCAGATTAGCAGATGGGAATAATTTAGGAATAGCCTGGGGACTTCACGCTGGTTGGGTATGGGCGATCGCTACTATAGATACAGCAGGATTAATTACCTACACAGATAAAGTTCCCCAATGCTTGACAGGTATCAATAAAAAACCCCTGGCGGGGTTAACAGGAATTATTTGTGTTTTAGCGACAGGAGGAGTGTTGTTATTGGTATCCTAGTTACCAATTAGTCTTGTTTATGCAGAGATAAAAACAGAAGTATTTATGTAAATAAATTTTAGTAGAGGTAATTCATGAATTACTCCTATTTAGTTGTCGCTAAGAATTGGCGTAAGCTAACTAAAGCGAAAGTTTGACCTAAATTGAGGGGTAATAAGGATATACCTTCTAAGCGAGATTGTATCCAACCTTCACCCCAATACCATTCATGAAAGCCATCAATACCGCCACTAAGTAATAACCGAAGACAATTAGGTCTGACAACTTCTACATGATGATGAATGGCAATCGGACCTGTCTGGGTTGTAAACTCAAATCCTGGTGATAATTTTGAGGGCATTTCCCCAGGGAAAGTTTGCCCTAACAACCATTTTTGCAGTTGTGCAGGATGCAAAATACTATGATGAATAGCATCGGCTGATGCTGATACTTCAATGCGAATTTGACTTTGTTGAAATTTTCCTAGCATGGTAATTGTTGACGGTTGACTGTTAACTGTTGACTTCTACCTATTCTGCTCCTCTGCTCTCCTGCCCCTCTGAAAATTCTCCCTGTCGTTTTCAATGACGAAACAACCTAAAATATAAAAGTCATCTTGTAAAGAATTGTAAGGTTTTTCATGGCAGATCAATTAATTCGTGGGACTGCGGCCGATGGTGGTATTAAGATAGTTGGTGTCATTACCACCCGATTAACAGAAGAAGCTAGACAACGCCATAAACTATCTTATGTGGCGACCGCAGCACTGGGAAGAACAATGACAGCTGGGTTGTTGATGGCTTCGAGTATGAAACGGCCAGGTTCTAGGGTGAATGTGCGAGTCAAGGGAGATGGGCCTTTAGGTGGTATAATGGCCGATGCGGGTTTAGATGGCACAGTCAGGGGCTATGTCCGTAATCCATCTGTGGAATTGCCACTCAATCATAAGGGCAAACTAGATGTCGGTGGGGCTGTGGGTGAAGGCTTTCTGTATGTAGTCCGCGATATTGGCTATGGCTATCCTTACTCTAGTACGGTAGAACTGGTATCTGGGGAAATTGGTGACGATGTTGCCCACTACTTAGTAAGTTCCGAACAGACCCCATCAGCTTTGGTTTTGGGTGTATTTGTGGGAGAACAGGGTGTAACTGCGGCGGGAGGAATACTTATACAAGTGTTGCCTAAAGCGGCTAGAGATGAAGCCTTGGTAGCGACATTAGAATCGAGAGTGTCGGCTTTGTCTGGGTTTACGCCATTACTTCAAGCTGGCAAAACACTGACAGAAATCTTTAATGATTTGTTAGGAGACATGGGATTAAGTATATTTCCCGAAAGTCAGATATTGCGCTTTCATTGCGGCTGCTCTTTTGATCGGGTGTTAGGAGCGCTGAAAATACTAGGAGAAGTGGAACTACAAGACATGATTATTAAAGATAATGGTGCAGAGGCAACTTGTGACTTTTGCGGCAATGTTTATCAGGCAAGTAGTGATCATTTAAACCAACTTATTTTAGATTTGCAAAGAGAATCTGCAATTTCTGGTGAATGTAGCTAGTCACACTCTAATTTCAAGAAAAGTAATGCTATTGATGGCGGTGGTGAAAACCAGATATGACTGGTTATAAATGGGAAAGTGAGAATAGCAAACTTATGATTATCCATTATTAATCTACCTGCTTTTGTGATTTCTATTCAATTCACTATGGTGTGAGCAATGAAAGATCAGGATATTCGAGATAATTGGTCTTCCGACTCTGGAGGAGAACCAATTGGGGTTCAGCCCCATTATATACAAAATAATCGAACCGCTGATACCACTGCTATTGGTTCTAATTCTCAGTCAGCACAAAAAACAAAAAAGCAAGATAGGGTAGATTTGTCTATAAATAATGATTCGGAAACAGGTTTTAATCTCAATCTCTTAATTGAGAAAATGCCCCGTTGGACTAAAAGTTGGATTCCTTGGGCGATCATCCTGACTTTTGTACCTGGGACTATGGGTTTTTTTGCCATATCCATGTTGTTTAAGCTGCCATCCGCCCCTAATTGCCCGCAAATTTTTTGGCCTTTAGCTAGTGCTTCAGTGCGGTTAAATTGCGCTCAGTTAGCGGCTTCTAAGCAAACGATTAATAATTTGTTGCAAGCGATCGCTTTAGTGAAAGAACTCCCCGAAAATCACCCACTGCGGGGCGAAATTAATCGTTTGTTGGAGGAATGGTCACGGGATATTTTAAAACTAGCTGATGAGAGTTTCCAAGCGGGAAATTTGGAGGAAGCGATCGCTACAGCCCGGAAAATTCCTCCTGATGTGAAAGTCAGTGAATTAGTAACAGCACAAATTGAAAAATGGCAAACAGTTTGGTCACAGGCAGAAGCCATTTATCAAGAAGCAGAAAAGGAATTACGACAGCGCAATTGGCAATCTGCTTTCATGCTCACAGCTAAATTGCTGCGGGTAAATAATAAATATTGGGCAAGCACAAAATATGATGAATTAAATAATATTATTGTCACCGCTAGAGAAGATGGCGATAAACTTTACAAAGCGGAATATTTAGCCAAAAGTCCCAATGTAGATAATTTACTCAAAGCTATTAAATTAGCTGAGGCGATTAAACCAGAAAGTTATTTATATCAAAAGGCCCAAGAGTTAATATCAGGATTTGCCCGGAAAATGCTGAAATTGGCACAGGAGAAAATGAATGAGAAAGATGCCGATACAGCACTAGAAATTGCTCGCCAAATTCCTGACATTCCTGAATTACAGGTAGAAGTTGATGATTTTATGGTGTTGGGTGAAGCCAAAAGAAGTTCCTTTCTTGGTACTATTGCTGGGTTAGAAACTGCTATTTCCCAAGCGCAACAAATAGATGCTTCTAGGGATATTCATAATGAAGCTCAGGAATTAATTGCCCGGTGGCAATTGGAAATTGAAGATGTTTCTCGATTGGAAAAAGCGCGAAATTTAGCTAGTCAAGGAACGGTAAGTGATTTAACGGCAGCTATTTCGGAAGTGCAGCTAATTCCTGGTAATAATCCTCGTAGTACGGAAGCACGTCAGGAAATAGGACGTTGGCGTGGTCAGGTGGAGACAATTGAAGATAAACCATATTTAGCAAGGGCTGAACAAATTGCTGTTAATGATAATATTAATTCCCTGCAAACAGCGATCACTGAAGCTAGTCAAATTCGTTCTGGACGAGCATTATATCCAGAAGCTAGGAAAAAAATTAGACTCTGGACAGCAAAAATTGAGCGCATTCAGGATCAGCCATATTTAGATCAAGCTAAGGCACTAGCGGATAGTGGTAATTTAGCCAGTGCTATTAATCAGGCCCAAAAAATAGCTACATCAGGACGTGCTTTATCAAATGAAGCCCAAACAGCTATAGATACTTGGCAAGAACAAATTCGCGCCAAAGAAAGTTGGCAAAAAGCTAAACAAGTCGCCGTGGCTGGTACACCGGAAGCTTTAGTACAAGCTATCAAATTAGCTAACCGGGTATCGAATCGTCATATTTTACGCTTAGATGTGAATATTGCCATTGATCAATGGAGCCAACAACTGTTACAAATGGCACGTTCGCAAAGCGAGGTAGATGTGGCAAGAGCCATTGATACAGCCAAGTTAATTCCCCGTGGTAGCAGTGCTTATACTGATGCCCAAGAACAAATTAGAACCTGGCGACAATTTATGATGCCTAAATCACCATCTACTCCATCTATGCAATCTACACCTGAACAAAGACCGACAATTGAGGAAATCCAACCTTCAGGAATTGGTAATTAAATAGACATCTGGTGGTAATTAAATCTGCATAACTGCCAAACCTTTGTAGGGACATTTATGAACTGTCTCTAAGATAATTTTCACTCCTATGTCTAATGTAGATGATACAGCAGGAGGCAGTGGGTAGGGGTTTAGAAATGCTAAACCCTGACATTTTATGAATCAATATTTTTTTAGTAGATTAATTACATTATTTTTTATATTATATTTATATATTTGATATTTATATATTTGGATAAGTAGGTGAACCGAAAAATTTAAAGGTATGTGAAGAAAAGTAAAATCGCCCAAAACTCTCTTCGGTGTTCCCTGTTCCCCGTTCCCTGTTCCCTTGCCCCAACGACAATTTTTAACGCTAACCTACTTACTTCAAACTAATGATTTCAACGCTTACAAAAGTTTCAACATCTTCAATAGTTCCAAAGCCTTTTTTAAAATGGGCTGGTGGTAAAACTCAACTACTTGAACAAATTAGTAACTTCTTACCAGAAGAATTGCTTAATGGCTCAATCAAAAAATATGTAGAACCGTTCATAGGTGGTGGTGCAGTTTTTTTTAACATAGCTTACAAATATCAAATTCAAGAACTGGTTATTTCAGATATAAATACAGAATTGGTTATTGCATATAAAACAATTCAATATCAGGTAAATGATTTAATT
This sequence comes from Cuspidothrix issatschenkoi CHARLIE-1, assembly GCF_002934005.1. Classification (GTDB taxonomy): domain Bacteria; phylum Cyanobacteriota; class Cyanobacteriia; order Cyanobacteriales; family Nostocaceae; genus Cuspidothrix; species Cuspidothrix issatschenkoi. The sequence continues at coordinate 24,180 of NZ_PGEM01000036.1, forward strand.
CAATTGTTGACAGATATTGAGAATAAATATTTATCCTTTGATGAAAACCAAAGAAAGGAATATTTTTATCAAACGAGAATACAATTTAACTTGCGAAGAAATTACATCAATTGTCAGGATTATAGTTCTGAATGGATAGAAAGAACAGCGCAAATTATTTTTCTAAATAAAACTTGTTATAATGGACTCTTTAGAGTAAATTCAAAAGGAGAGTTTAATGTTCCTGTTGGTAAATACAAAGATCCAACTATATGTGATTCAGAAAACTTAAAAGCAGTTGCTGAAGTTTTACAAAATACAGAAATTTATCATAGAGACTTCAGCGATTATGAAAATTCTATAGATAGTAATAGTTTCATTTATTTTGATCCTCCTTACCGACCTTTAAATAAAACTTCTAACTTTACTTCTTATTCACAACAAATATTTAATGATTCTGAACAAATGAGATTACGAGATTTCTTTAAAAGTCTAGATCAAAAGGGTGCTTTGATGCTTATGAGTAACTCAGATCCCAAAAATCAAGATATTGAAGACAATTTTTTTGAAACAGCTTATGCGGGTTATCGAATAGAAAGAGTTAAAGCATCACGATCTATAAATAGTAATTCATCAAAACGAAAAGCTATTAACGAATTACTAATTATGAACTACTAAATAAAATCTACAGGGGCAAATATGTTGAAGATCAAGGCAATTAACGTCAATGCAGGATCTATCCTGCAACTAGCGTTCATCCCTTGTCTAAAGACCAAATGTGGCTTCCTGAGTCAGCCGCACCTTCAAGGGTTTTCGCCATTTTCCTTATAAAAATAAATAATCCTGTACATCCTTTAATCCTGCACATCCTAATTCTGACAAATACCATGTTTCCTTGCATACTCAGGGAACATTACCACCCCTCATTACTGGAAATATTCTTTAATCTCCGGCAATTTTCCCCCAGAAACGCATAAACTAACGGTTGGTTTAGGACTAAACTGTAAAGTCTTGACCCTCAAACAGAAGGAGAAAGCCAGAATGACAAAATACCTAGACACTGCCATTGAAGCCATTGTCGCCCGCGAAATCCTTGACTCACGGGGTAGACCTACCCTAGAAGCAGAAGTACATTTAGCTGGTGGTGCAGTGGGACTCGCACAAGTTCCCAGCGGTGCTTCCACAGGCACATTTGAAGCCCATGAACTGCGAGATGCGGATAAAAGCCGTTATGGAGGTAAAGGAGTCCTCACGGCGGTAAAAAACGCCAATGAGATATTAGCACCGAAATTATTAGGGTTGGATGTCCTCAACCAAGAATTGTTAGACCGGACAATGATTGCTACAGATGGTTCACCTAACAAATCTAATTTAGGCGCGAATGCCATTTTAGGTGTTTCCTTAGCAGCAGCTAAAGCAGGTGCAGCAGCTTTAGATATTCCCCTCTATCGCTATTTGGGTGGACCTTTGGCAAATTTACTGCCAGTACCCTTAATGAATGTGATCAACGGTGGGGCGCACGCTGCAAATAACGTTGATTTTCAAGAGTTTATGATTGTCCCCATCGGTGCGCCTTCTTTTAAAGAAGCTTTGCGTTGGGGTGCGGAAGTATTTGCCACTCTTAGCAAAGTGTTAGATGATAAAGGTTTGCTGACAGGTGTGGGTGATGAAGGTGGTTTTGCACCTAACCTAGAATCTAACCAAGTGGCTTTAGAATTGTTGGTAGCTGCAATTAAACAAGCTGGTTATAAGCCCGGTGAACAAGTGGCTTTAGCTTTAGATGTAGCTGCAAGTGAATTTTACAAAGATGGCCAATATGTCTATGATGGTAAACCCCATAGTCCTGTTGAGTTTATTGATTATTTAGGACAATTGGTTGACCAATATCCAATTGTATCTATTGAAGATGGTTTACATGAGGAAGATTGGCAAAGTTGGCAATTACTAACTCAGAAAATCGGCTCAAAAGTACAATTAGTAGGTGATGATTTATTTGTAACTAACGCCACCCGCTTACAAAAAGGCATTGAACAAAAAGCCGCTAACTCGATTTTGATTAAGTTAAATCAAATCGGTTCTCTAACTGAAACTTTGGAAACCATTGATTTAGCTACTCGCAACGGTTTCCGTTCAGTTATTAGCCATCGTTCTGGTGAAACTGAAGATACAACCATTGCTGATTTAGCTGTCGCAACTCGCGCCGGACAAATTAAAACCGGTTCTCTGTGTCGTAGTGAACGGGTAGCAAAATACAATCGTTTACTGAGAATTGAAGATGAATTAGGCGATCGCGCTGTTTATGCCGGTGCTGTGGGTTTAGGACCAAAGTAGGTGATTGGTAATTGGTGATTGGTAATTGGTGATTGGAAGAAAATATTACCCATTACCCATTACCCATTACCCATTACCCATTACCCATTACCCATTACCCATTACCCATTACCCATTACCCATTACCCATTACCCATTACCAAATTAAGGATAAAATCCCACTTTAGGCAATCCTAAAGTTTCATCCCAGTTCATCATGATGTTCATACATTGAATTGCTTGTCCAGCTTGGCCTTTAATCAGGTTGTCAATAGCTGACATGACAATAACTCGACCTGTGCGGCGATCAACTTCTAAGCCGATGTAACAATTATTGCTACCACAAGCCCATTTAGTTTGGGGATAAGTGCCGCTATTGCAGATTTTTACCCAAGGAGAATTGCGATAAAAGGCGTTATAGATGGTGATTAAATCATCACGAACTAAACAAGGATCGCGCATGGTGGCGTATACAGTTGCTAAAATACCCCGCACCATAGGGATCAGGTGGGGTGTAAACTGAATTGTTACGTCATGTCCTGCCAATTCACTGCAAGTTTGCTCAATTTCTGGGGTGTGACGATGACTGGCTACACCATAAGCAGCCAGAGAGTTATCAGCTTCCGCTAATAAGAGATTGATTTTTCCTTGTCTACCACCGCCAGATGTTCCAGATTTAGCATCAATGATCGCTGTTTCGGGAACAATTAAACCTTGTTTTAGCAGTGGAGAAAGCGCCAACAGACTGGCGGTAGGATAACAACCAGGACAACCAATGAGTTGAGATTCGGCAATGCGATCGCGGTACAATTCCGGTAAACCATAAACTGCTGTAGCGGCTATGGTGCTATCGCTCCTTTGTGTCCCATACCAGGTTGTATAAGTTGTTAAATCACTAAAGCGATAGTCAGCACTCAAATCTAGGACTTTACAACCTTTTTCTATAAGCTGAGGAGTAATTTGGCAAGCTAGACCATTAGGTAAAGAAAGAAATACGACTTCACAACGACTAGCAATAACTTCCGGGTCTACTCCCTCAATGTCCAAATCAACTATATTACCTAAATGTGGGTAAAGATCAGTAAAGGATTTACCCGCGCTGCTTTCACCACCTAAATAAGCAAGTTCTACCTCTGGATGATCCATCAGGAGTCGCACTAGCTGCACTCCACCATATCCTGACGCGCCAACAATTCCAACTGGTACGCGCCTCAAATTTCCCATGATATTAAATCCTTATCCACTTTCAGTTAATCTATTATCAGCCATCAGCAGTCAAGCTAGTAGCTCATTACTGATGATATTATTGAACTTTCGCTGCATTGTATAGCAAAGAGAATTTTTTAGCGCACCTCAGTAGGTTAGCAAAATAAAACCAAACTGTGTCAAGAAAAGTAAACAAGACTAGAACCTAAAACCCACCTCCTACCTCCTGCTCCCCTACTCCCCTGCCTTCAATACACAAATTTTTGACATCTGACGCACCCTACCAATATGCTAGTTCCGTAACTCCTGTAATTGTTAGCATTTTAATATCGGGTAAATTTTAGATTTTTCTGTCTATGTTACACTTTCAACATTCTTCAATCATTAACGCACCAGTAGAAGTAGTTTGGCAATTTCACGAACGACCAGACATCCTACAACTACTAACTCCACCATGGCAACCCTTACAAGTAGTCAGACGGGAAGGAGGACTAGAAAAAGGCGCAATTACAGAATTTCGGCTATTTTTGGGGTTATTACCCTTAACTTGGTTAGCACGTCACACTGACTATGAAAAATATAGTCTGTTTACTGATGAACAGATATCTGGACCTTTTGAGTCTTGGATACATCGCCATGAGTTTACAGAAGAAGCAGGAAAAACTAGATTGACTGATAATATTAGCTATGCCATGCCTGGTGGTAATACCATAGAATTTTTCAGTGGTTGGTTAATACAAGCACAGCTAGAAGCTATGTTTCGCTATCGGCATTATGTGACTGGGCGAGAATGTCAAAAGTAAGTAGTGGTACAAAATAAATTGCATATTTAGTAGGATTTACGCACGAGTTACGGAATAACGTTCGCGTAGCGTATCGAAGACATACCGCAGAGGATGCACCAGAACACAGGGGAATAAGAGTTTGAGAGTTTTTTGCGTAAGTCCTATTTAGGAAAGGTGATAGGTAACAGACAAGAGATATACCAGATGTCTATTCGTTTTCCCAATGTTCAATTAATTTTGCCCAGGTACTTAATAATGCTGTTGATTCATTTTTAATTGTTGCCTGTATTTCCGTCAAGCTATTGATAACTTTTAGATACATAACAAATTTATCATGTATCTATTTTAGATGGTTGCAGATTACAATACCATCTGCAAAAATCTGGTTTTAAGGATGGGGTGTAATCAAACTATAGTTATGATCTGGAATTAAACCACCCTGTTCTGTAATCTTTTGCGCGGCGTCTAAAAGATACTGATAATAGGTCTGTCCAATAATAGATAACTGCTTACCAGCAGGGTAAACCATATACCACGTCCGTTTAATGGGGAAGTGTTGCACATCCAAAATGCTAAATTCTGCTGCATCACCTAACAAAGTATGACGGGATAGAATAGAAATACCTAAGCCACCAGCGATCGCCTGTTTAATAGCTTCATTACTCCCCAACTCTAATTTCACTTTCACCTTTACCCCATATTCTTCAAACACACTTTGCACCGCGCTACGAGTTCCTGAACCTGGTTCACGCATAATAAAGGCCTCTTCACCCAACCGTTCAATAGGAATATTTTTTTCCTGTGCTAAGGGATGATTAGCGGGTGCAAAAACTACCAAAGGATTTTCTAAAAACGGCTGGAAATTGACATCAAAATGATCAGGAATCTGACTCATAATATACAAGTCATCCAAATTACTCATCATTCGATCTAGAATCATTTCATGATTTGTGACTTGGAGAGAAATATCAATCCCAGGATAAAGCTGACAAAAAGGCCCCAACAATCTAGGAATAATATATTTGGCGGTCGTAATTACTGCCAAACGTAATTGACCTTGCTTTAGTCCTTTTAAATTAGCAACAGTCATTTGAAAATTGTCTATGGTTTCAAAAATTTGCCGACAAGTTGTAAATAATTCCCGTCCCGCTTCAGTTAAATATAAACGTTTACCTACCTGTTCAAATAAGGGCAAACCTACTGATTTAGTTAGCTGTTTGATTTGCATGGATATGGTAGGTTGAGTTAGAAACAACTCTTCCGCAGCCCGTGTAAAACTGCCATGGCGTGCTGCCGCCTCGAACACCTTCAACTGGTGCAACGTCGCTTGGTTCAAGGTAATTCTCCCCTAATAACAATTGTACATATACCTTGGTATCGCGTAACACTAAGAATTTTTTGAGTGTTATTTATACAAAGTTCTCAACCCTAGTATATATAAAAATGTCTCTTCTGTGTTATTAAAGACTTACTTATTTGGGGAATATACAGCGAATTTAATCTGAGTGATGTATATATGTAGCGGGCAAGATTCCCACACCATAAGAGTTTTATTATTTATGCCTGTATCTGATTTAGTTGCAGTATGATGTGATGCGCTAATAGACAAAAATAAGGAAATTTCCAACTTATTAAATGAGTCGGAAATATGCTAATTTTGATTTTTAACAATCAACTATAACGACTAAAAATACTGGAGTAATTATCAATTAATCAGGTCAATTGGGTAAGTCATCTTCTGGCAAAATATCAGATATATTGATTACCCAAGGAATATCATTATTCACTGGCGAACTAATACTAATTTTAGCTTGGATCCATATAAATGTTTATATAATTTGGATGTTCTGACTATCAATTTTCCACATATTTTCTTTAGCAATTACGATACAAAACTATATTAAGTTTTGTAGTAGGGGGCAGGAGGAGGAAAGTGAACTACCCACACTGACTTGGAGTACCAAGTACAGTGTTGGCTTCTGTACTCACGGGGGAGTGCCGCAACTTAGACTTTCGCCCAAGTTTTGGTCTTATCTCCCCTCCTACAGCACCAGACGGCTGAACCTTCCGCCTTTATCCCTTCGACTTCGCTCAGGGCAAGCATTCTGATACCCTCTGTCCTAATATTTATCGCTGCATTTCCATCTCTATCATGATGAGTACCACAATGAGGACAAGTCCATTCACGGACATCCAATGGCATATCACCAATTTGATAAAAACAATTAGAACAGAGTTGAGAACTGGGAAACCATCTATCAATCTCTACCAACTTCCCACCTTTGCGTTCTAGCTTATAGGCTAAAAAATTAGTAAATGTTCCCCATCCTGCATCAGATATTGACTTTGCCAAATTATGATTGCGTACCATGCCTTTGACATGAAGATTCTCTACTATGACAGCTTGGCTATCGCTGACCAACTTATAACTAAGTTTATGTAGAAAATCTTGCCGAGAATTACTAACTCGTTCGTACACTTTAGCAACAACTTTTCTATATCTATTTCTGGATTTACTTCCCTTTTGTTTACGTGCTAATTTTTTCTGCTTGCGTTTAAGGTTTTTCTCGTGCTTGGCAAGGTGTTTAGGGTTATCGTATTTAGAAACTTTTTCGCCATCAGTAACAACAGCAAAATGTTTTAATCCTAAGTCAATACCATAAATCTTCCCTTGGGAAATAGTTTGATTTTTCCTTGTGTTTGGTAGAGTTGAAACACCTTCTACTTCCGTCAGGATAGATGCAAAATATTTACCTGATGGTGTTTTACTAATAGTGACAGTCTTAATTTTCCCCTCAATTGGTCTATGTATTTTGGCTTTAACTATCCCAATATTGCCAGGAAGTTTAACATTACCATCTACAACCTTGACGTTTTGAGGATACTGAATAGACTTGACTGCCCCCTAAATCTCCCAACTTTGGGGGACTTTGAAGTAAATTCTTCCCCAGAATTGGGGGTGAGGGGGCAGTTTGCTAAATTTGATCACTTGTGTGTACACCGTAGCGCAGAAAATGGGGACTTTAAAGCCTCTCTCCTTGCAGGGGAGAGGTTTGGAGAGGGGTTTATTTATACATTGACAACTGCGGTAGAGAAATTGATTCAAGTATGAAATAATACGGTGATTAGGGGCAGAAAGGCTAAAAGGAAAATATGCCAAGATTGCAATTGGGCTTCTGATGTTGGTTCGGATGGTGTTAATAAAGCTTCTATTCTTTGTTCCAAGCGATCGCCCGCGCCCAAAGCAGCACAACAAATATCTGATGTCATGGGATTGTTACTTACCACTAATAACAAGGATTCTGCTAATACTAAAGGATCTACTTGAGATGCGGCGTAACTATCAGCCCGTAATTCTCGTAAAACTAACAATTCTTGCCATAAAGGTTCTGTATTGGGCAACCAAGCGGTACAGACACGTATCCAACCTAACCAAAAGAACCAGAATGTATCCCTATACTGATAATGCCCTTGTTCGTGTGCTAGGACGCTTTCTAGATGGTCAGGAGAGAGGGCTTGTAGGAGTCCCTGACTAACTACTAATTCCGGTCGCCAAAAACCCATTTGACCGGCAAATAAAGCTTTAGTTTGCAAAAGTCGGGCTGGTTTACCGGCTAAGTGGACTTGGGGACATTCACGGGCGGATTTAATGGCTTTCCAGGCAGAGAAAGCGAGTTTAATGCCTAAAATGTTAAAACAGCCCAGAAAAATTAATGCCAGGAGATAGCTAAAAGAACTAGTATACATTCCGCCCATTTTTCCCTGAGTACCCATGCAGACAATGGAGGTTGCAGTCATGAAGATGAGTAGGGGGGGGAAAAGAAATAAAAATAGCGATCGCTCCCAGCGCATCAACCAAGTGCCTTGAGAAATACTGCCGGAGTGTCGTAACCAACAAGCAATGGTGAGGGCGGTAACTATCATGAGTAGGTGCATAAATTCTATTTCTCTCCTCTGGCTTCCCGTGCAGCTTGAATGCGTTTAGCGATCGCTTCTATTTGGTCACTAGCAGCTTGATCTAAGCTATCAGCAAATGCCGCAATTACATCAGGATTTCCCACTGCTAAAAATCGCTGTAATTGATCATGGGCTTTAATTACCTCTGCTTGTTGCTTAGTTAGCAATGGCCGCCAATAAAAGGCTTTGCCCTGTTTATCGCAAGCTAACCAACCTTTTTCCGTGAGACGACGGAGAACGGTAGTAACAGAAGTATAAGCCAATTCGCGGTTAGGATCGGAGAGAATGCGATCATGTACGTCTTTGACTGTCGCTGAACCGATATCCCAGACAATACCGAGGATTTCTGCTTCTAGGGGACCTACGGACATTTGTTTAGGACGATAATCTGGTAGGGGTGCCATGTTGATAATTTTGGATGTTCTTTCTATTTTAAGATGACTACCGACAACAAGATCCCCGACTTCTTGAAGAAATTGAGGATTTGAACTTTAGTTTTAACTTAAACTGGAATTATGTCACTCAAGGGACAAAAGCCAATGACACAAACACAGATTGCAGTATCTTTATATGAGCAAGATTATTTACTCTGGATTGAAGATATCGTCCAAAAATTACGGAATAGAGATATAGAAGGACTAGATATTGATAATTTGATAGAGGAGATAGAGGACTTGGGGCGCTCAGATAAACGTGAACTTGAAAATCGGTTAGCAGAACTTTTAGAACATATTCTCAAGCGGAATTATGTGCATATCCCTGATTGTTATCGTGGGAGGGTAGAATCAATCATTAAACAAAGGATTGGAATCAGAAAGTTAATCAAAAATTCACCTAGTCTCAAGCCTTATTTTAGCCAAGTATTTGATGAAGCTTATGCAGATGCCCTGAAAATTGTCCGCAATGGTTATCCACACTGTGAGTTTCCTGATACGTGGCCGTTTAGTTGTGATATTGAAGCAATGTTAAATGTTGATTTTTGGGAAGAATAAATTGTCATCATGTTTTATAATTGCTGAAATGCCTGTTATATATAAATTTTCGCAGTTATTGATCCCTTTTTTATTTTCTTTCTGAGAAATATGGGTAAAGTTCTTTATATCTCCTCAAGGTGTTTGGATGCAATCCCAGAAATTCGACCGCTTTTCACCAGTGGTATGTACGCCATAAGGAGAGTATAGCATTAGTTAGTATTATTTGGCAAGCAGTTAACTAGCTAATTTCCTTCCATGGAAAGTCTCTAAAAGGGTTCTGGAAAACGCACATTTAATTACTGGAGATGTCTATTATTCTTTTGCCTATTGCCTTGTTTTGAGGTGCTGGTTCTTGCTGAAAATAAATTTGCAAAGCAGTGCGCCACACCAGATAACCTGGAGGGCTTAAATGTAAACCATCGGTAGTAAAATCTGAACGGAGATTACCTTGTTTATTACTAAATAGAGGATGTAAATTTAGATATTTTGCACCTTTTTCAATAGCAATTTTCTTTATTTCCTCATTTAAACTGCGAATTCGAGTATTAGGAATAGCCAGAAGTTTCTCTTTTCCTTCCCAAGTTACCCCTTCCTCACCATGGGGTAAAATTGACTGCACCACAATTTGGGCTTGAGGGTGCATATTTCGCAAATAACGGATAATTTGCCGATAATTACGTAAAATTTCCCTATCACCTAGGCCGCGAATTAAATCATTAATTCCCACCATGACGAAAATAATATCCGGTTGGGTGCGGTCAAAAAAATCTAATCTTTGTAATAGTCCATTGGTAACTTCCCCAGAAATACCTTGATTTAACCAAGCTCTATTCTCCGGTAATAACTCTGGTGGAAACCATAAACTCAGAGAATCTCCTGCCAGTATGGTTAAACGTGGCGGCTTTTTCTGAGCAGTTATTTTCGCTTCTTGTTTGAGAATATCCAACCATTCGGGATAACTAAGTTTATGGCGGGGTCCTAACTCTGGTGGCACATATTGATTATTCCAGTCTAGCTTAACTGGTTCTAGTTGCTTTCGGATTAGTGTGCTTGGGATCTCAGGAGTAATTTTGTACTGTCGCCAAATCAATAAAATCACCGCTAACATCAGGATGATATTACTTAACAGCGCGAATACTCCCCAAACAGGAAAGGCTTTTATATGGTTAGACACGACTAATAAATATTACTGATATCGAACTTTATTGTAAATCTGAGAGTGGCTAATTGGTTATTGTTGGTTGGTCAATCAAAAAATTGAAAATTATGCAATGTATTCACCAAATTTCATTTTACGGTATAATTCAGGAAATACTCCGTACAGAAAAACACCAAGATAGCCTGTGTATAGGTTCTTCCGTACCCATTATGCCAAATATGGGATTATTATTGGGATTACTATGCGGAGGCAGGGTGGCTGTAGGGGCGAACGGCCGTTCGCCTCTACAAAAGTTAACCGTCACCTAGCATATACTCTACCTTTCCACATTCCTCCCCGGCCTTGCCAATGACGGGAGGCTGAGTCTACGGTCATTAGGGTATATAGAAAAGCGATCGCTGGTAAGCTAAAGGCAAAAGCTGGAGAACATTTATAAAAGCGAATAATGGGGAAATAAGCAAAAGTCATTAGCAGATATCCGATGAAAGCGGTCAGGCTAATGATCCCATTCCCCAAAATCACTCCGAAAATAATTCCCATGGGTGGGACTATATAAACTAAGATCATGCCTAACAAACTGCCTAGTAGTAATAAAGGGGAATAATTCAGTTGTGTATAAGCACTTCTGGCTACCATATCCCAAATTGTTTTGAGGGAATCGTAGGGACGTAAACTATAGGTGACGGTGCTGAGTCCTAACCAGATGTTTCCATGACTTGATTTGACGGCTTTGGCGAGGGAACAGTCATCAATGAGGGCTTGACGAATCATTTGCAAGCCACCGATTCTATTGAGGGCTTCTCTATGAATGAGAATACAGCCCCCGGCGGCGGCAGCGATCGCTTTTTTCGAGTCATTTACCCAGGAAAATGGATAAAGTTTTTGGAAGAAGAAGACGAATGCGGGTATTAATAGTTGTTCCCAAAAGCTTTGACAGCGTAAGCGTACCATGATAGATACAAGGTCTAATTTCTGTTTCTCGGCTTTGGCCACTAATCGCCGTAAGTTGCCGGGATCATGTTGTATATCTGCGTCAGTCAGTAAAAAATAATCTGGTGTTAATTCACTGGCTTTTTGTATTCCTTGTTCCATTGCCCACAATTTTCCCGTCCAACCCGTAGGTAATCCGGTACTGGTGACAATCTGCAATTGCTGGGTTTTATCGAGGGCGTGGGCTACTCCTTGGGCAATACTGGCTGTACCATCGCTACTTTGATCGTCTACTAAAAAGATGGTGAAATTACCAGGATAGTCTTGCAGGAGAAGCGATCGCAAGCTAAAAGGAATTACATCGGCTTCATTACGGGCGGGAAGGGAATGAGTACACACACCGTTGGTAAGGTGTTATTATTAATATCTTTATCCGTTTCTAATTGCTGATCAACTTGCCAAAACTGTCCCCAAAATAAGAGTAAAAATAACCAAATTACTAAGGATAAAAGCGTCAAACTCAATATAATTGCTACCATTACTGTCCCTTGACTCCAATGCAAAATTTAAAAACTAAATTTAATTCTTTTACTATGTTTGCTGATTTTGGGGAAGAATTTTCTCTGATTTCGGTTATCTTGTTAAATTATTTGGTGTTGAGGTAGGTATTGGATGGAAACACAAGATAGAGCAAAAGTCAAGCAAGTTGTTGATGCGATTGCCGCAACTCAAAAACATTTGCTTTCAATTCAAAATCCTGATGGTTATTGGTGGGCGGAATTAGAATCTAATGTTACCATCACCTCGGAAGCTGTTTTATTACATAAGATTTGGGGAACTGACAAAACCAGACCTTTATATAAAGTAAAAAATTATCTCCGTTCTCAACAACGAGAACATGGGGGTTGGGAATTGTTTTATGGTGATGGTGGGGATTTAAACACAACTGTAGAGGCTTACATGGCATTAAGGTTGTTAGGTGTACCCGTTACAGATCCCGCATTACTGAAAGCGAAATCTTTGATTTTAGCCAAAGGTGGTATTAGCAAAACCCGCATTTTTACCAAGTTACATCTAGCTTTAATTGGCTGTTATAATTGGCACGGACTGCCTTCGTTACCACCTTGGGTAATGTTGCTACCCGATAATTTTTTCTTCAATATTTATGAACTTTCCAGTTGGGCGCGTTCTAGCACTGTGCCATTATTAATTGTCTTTGATCAGAAACCTGTTTTTAAAATTGATCAACCAATTAATTTAGATGAATTATATGCTGAAGGTGTAGAAAATGTAGTTTGGCAATTACCAAAAAATGGTGATTGGTCGGATATTTTTAACATTCTCGATGATGGCTTTAAATTAGCAGAAAGTTTGAATTTTGTACCTTTCAGAAATGAAGGTATTAAAGCCGCAGAAAAATGGATTTTAGAACGGCAAGAAGTTACAGGTGATTGGGGGGGAATTATTCCCGCAATGTTAAACTCTCTGTTAGCCTTAAAGTGTTTAGATTATGATGCGAATGACCCAATTATCAAACGGGGTTTAAAAGCAGTTGATAATTTTGCTATTGAAATAGAAGATAGTTACTCTGTACAACCTTGTGTTTCTCCTGTATGGGATACAGCTTGGGCGATTCGGGCTTTAATTGATTCAGGGTTTTCCCCGAATAATGCTGCTATTGTCAAAGCTGGAGAATGGTTAATAGAGAAACAAATTCTCGATTATGGTGATTGGAACGTCAAAAATAAGCAAGGGAAACCCGGTGCTTGGGCGTTTGAATTTGACAATCGTTTTTATCCCGATGTGGATGATTCGGCTGTAGTTGTCATGGCTTTACATCAGGCTAAATTACCAAATGAGGAACTGAAAAAACAAGCTATTAATCGGGCTTTAAATTGGATTGCGACGATGCAATGTAAACTAGGGGGTTGGGCGGCTTTTGATATTAATAATGATCAAGAATGGCTTAATGCTGTCCCTTATGGTGATTTGAAAGCGATGATTGATCCGAATACTGCTGATGTCACAGCTAGAGTATTAGAAATGTTGGGTGCTTGTAATTTATCCATTCAACCAAATAATTTAGAAAAAGCTTTAGATTATCTTTTGCAGGAACAAGAAACAGAAGGTTGTTGGTTTGGACGTTGGGGTGTAAATTACATTTATGGAACTAGCGGTGTTTTATCGGCTTTAGCTTTAATAAATCCTTTAAAATATGCTGGAAACATCAATCAAGGTGTTAATTGGTTGGTGAAAATTCAAAATACTGATGGTGGTTGGGGAGAAACTTGTTTTAGTTACAATGATCCTAGTTTGAAAGGCAAAGGTGACAGCACAGTATCCCAAACTGCATGGGCTTTAATTGGTTTAATAGCAGCAGGTGAAGCTACGGGAAAATTAGCTTTTGATAGTATTGAAAAGGGGATTAATTACCTGTTAGAAACTCAAAGATCAGATGGTACTTGGGATGAATCATACTTTACTGGTACTGGTTTTCCTTGTCATTTTTATTTGAAGTATCATCTGTATCAGCAGTATTTCCCGTTAATAGCTTTGGGTAGATACAGCAAGTTAGGAACGTAGATGAACGCAGATAAACGCGGATAAATTGGGATTTGATTAAATAGTAGTGATAAGGATTCAAATGAGGTACAAAGATCCCCAACTTCTTAGAGAAGTCGGGGATCTTGTTGTTGATAACTAATTTAGGATCGCTATATAGAAATGATATTACATTTGTGAAAAAATTAGGTATTGTGGTATTATAGGGTATGGTTAGATAAGATCACCAACCACGTCAGATATTATAAATCTGTCTATTGATAGAATTTATGCAGTCTGACGCACCCTACGTATCTATTTAGATTTATGAATATAGCAAGGAGATATTATATCTAACCATAGGTATATTTCTATCTACTTCTTTAGCACGAAGTTAAGTTAATCATTGAAGTTTAGACTGGAGTAAATTTACCATTGCAAAGCCACTTTTAGTTTTTAATATTTAATTATGAGTTAGGGTGATAAACAATCATAGTTGTAAATCCTCTCACTCATAATTATTTTGTTTATAATCCAAATTATTGGAGATAAAAAATGGAATATACCGAGTTTATTACCCATGTCCAAACTTTAGCACAATCAGAATCTCGTGAAGAAGTAGAAATTGCTACCCGTGCTACTTTGGAAATTATTAAACAAATTATTCCTAGTGATGAAAGAGAAGAATTAGCAGCACAAATTCCCCAGGAGTTAGGAGAATATTTGCGAGGTAGTGAAACAGAACCTATTCAGTCTTTTCATTTACAGGAGTTTATTGAGCGAATTAGTCAAAAAGAAAGTGTATCACCCACTATATCTATTATTCATGTGCGGGCTGTTTTTGCTGTTTTGCAAAATGCCATAACTCCAGAGAAGTTTCGCAAATTCTATGATTATTTTTCCCATGACTATGAGGAATTGTTTAATATATCAATGATAAATCGAATCTCTGTTTAGCATTGTAGAGACGTTCCGGTGGAACGTCTCTAATTTATTTAGGACGGACTTAGATAGAATTGGTATTAAGATACATTTATAAACTTAAAATTTAAGATACTCGATTTTAATAATAAATTGAGTATCTTTTTGGTGAAAAATAATTTAAAATTACCAATAGATACAAAATAATCAAAGTTAACGTTAATTTCGTCAATTATGCTGACTTTTACCCAACGCAAAACACCTCATCCTGATCCTATAGTTACTCTCTCTCTTTCACTGACTGCGGAAGAACGAACTCGTAGCCGACATAAATTTATATTAGCAGATCAGAAGGAGGTTTTTTTGCGTTTAGCTAGAGGTACAGTATTACATGATGGTGATATTCTCACAAATGAAACCGAAAGTATTTATATGAGAATTATTGCTAAACCTGAACCTGTTCTCACTGTATTGGCAGAAATTCCTTTATTATTAAGAGCTGCATATCATTTAGGAAATCGTCATGTAGCTGTGGAAATTACTGCCACTTATTTACGCTTATCTCCAGATGCAGTTTTACAGTCTATGTTGACACAATTAGGATTAGAAATTAAAGAGGAAATTGTACCTTTTAAACCAGAATTAGGGGCTTATGGAAATCACTCTCACTCATAGCCATTTTTTAACGGTTTTACAATTAGCAAGTCCCGCTTTACCTGTTGGGGCTTATGGCTATTCGGAAGGGTTGGAAATGTTAGTAGAAAATGGGACTATTACGAACATAAAAAATCTCCAAGATTGGCTAAAATCTGAGTTGATTTATGGTTCAATTCGCCTAGATGCTGCTGTAATAGTAAGGAGTTTTCATGCTGCGAAAAGCAACGATATAGAGGGTTTGAAGCGGTGGAATTTATGGTTATCGGCGGCGAGGGATACGGAGGAATTACGGGCTGCTAATTGGCAAATGGGGCGTTCTCTGATGCAATTATTAAGTAAGCTAGAACCAGGAATTTTACCTTTAGTCAATGCTGTCGGTTATCCTAGTAATTATGCGATCGCTTTTGCTATGGCTTGCGCTCATTGGGATATAAATATTCAAGCTGGTTTATTAGCCTATTTACACAGTTGGGCGAGTAATTTAATTACGGCAGGGATTAAAATTATTCCTCTGGGACAAACTGCGGGACAAGAGTTATTATTGGGTTTACAACCTTTATTAACTACTACTGTAGAGGAAATTTTACTCATGGAGGATGATGATTTAGGATGTTGTAATTGGGGTTTATCTTTAGCAAGTATGCAGCACGAAATCCAGTACACTAGATTATTTAGGAGTTAAAAATTATGACGGCTTTGAGAATAGGGGTTGCAGGTCCCGTGGGTTCAGGAAAAACAGCTTTAGTAGATGCTTTATGTAAGACTTTGCGGGAAAAATATCAGTTAGCAGTAGTGACAAATGATATTTATACTCAAGAAGATGCTCAGTTTTTAGTCCGTTCTCAAGCCTTAGAAAGCGATCGCATTTTAGGAGTAGAAACAGGAGGTTGTCCCCATACTGCTATCCGTGAAGACGCTTCCATGAATTTAGCAGCAATTGAACAATTAGAAGAGAAATTTACTAATTTAGATCTAGTCTTTTTAGAAAGTGGTGGAGATAATTTAGCTGCTACTTTTAGTCCTGAATTAGTAGATTTAACCATTTATGTTATTGATGTTGCTGCCGGTGATAAAATCCCCCGTAAGGGTGGACCAGGTATTACTAAATCTGATTTATTAGTGATTAATAAAACCGATCTTGCTCCCTATGTAGGTGCAGATTTGAATGTCATGGAACGAGATGCCAAAAAAATGCGCGGTGATAAACCTTTTGTTTTTACAAACCTGAAAACTCAAACTGGTTTAGGAGATGTGATTCAGTTTGTGAATGCGGCTATTTGTTAATTGAATCCAACACTGAAGAAATTGCTTTTATTTCTCCGGTAAGTATTGATGATCTACCCACAAATTGGTCTTGTGACTGGTTGAATATATGGAATAACACCAGTAAATCACTATTTAATTTACTGAAATTTCCCAAAATGTGAACAATAAATAACAGCAATTATGCAATTATCTACTCTCACTAATTCATTAGACAATTTTCTGCAACAACCCAATATTGAAGCCTCTCCAGCTTGGGAGTTTATCCAAGGAAAAGTCCAGCAAAAACCCATGCCAACGCTGTTTCATTCTCGCCTCCAACGTAACCTTGTTAACGCCATCAATAACCAAACTACCGCCTACGAAGCTATTCAAGAATTACGGTGTATCGTGTCTCCCATGTCTCCTGTACCTGATATTTCGGTTGTTAATAGCGAACGTCTTGCTGATGAAGATGGACCCCTACAAGGTTCACCAGACTGGTTAATTGAAATTCGTTCTCCTGATCAAAGTACATTAGATATACAACAAAAAATCCTGCATTGCTTGAGTAATGGGACACAACTTGCTTGGTTAATTGATATTCAAAAAAAGCAAATTTGGGTGTGGGAAAATCAAGAATTACCACTGATTTATGCTGATAATGATACACTTCCCACCTTGGGTAACATTTTAGAATTAACTGTTGCAACTGTGATGGCAATGACTCAGCAAAGATGATATTGTGTAAGTATTCAGCTAAAGGTGAAATTAGTCCAAAAATTAGATACCGTTCGATTCCACCTGTTTAATTACCTCTAAAGGTAACTCTAAGATCTCTGCAATTTGCTCGTCACTTAAACCAAAATACCGTAATTTATCAATTTTTTTTATCTGAGGTTTATTATTTTTACGTTGCTTTAATTTAGTATTACTAGAATGATTTTTATCTGATTTATTTTTAGGTTGTTTAGAACTAATATTTACACAGCCATTTACAAATAAATTATTACTATTATCACCCAAAGAAATATCCACATTTTCCTGTCGTTCCAGAACAGATTTAAGATTACTTTTATCAACTGGTTCATCAAAAATATCAAATAACATTTGTAAAAGTTCGTAACCTACATCCTTTGCATGACCCGCGCTACAACCACAATTTTCGGCAATATCAGCATACTTTTGATGCTTTAGTGTCCCCTCAATAACTCCACGTTGCAAGTCATTGAGATGCTTGCCTGTGTTGAGATAAACAGCTTCATCCACAAGTTGTAGTAGTTCGTGAACCTGCATGGTTAGAAATGTAACGCGACACAAGTAATGATAGCAGACTTTATCCGTATTTTTCAGTCTTTTTCCGTCTGTTTGTAATTTTTTGTTGAGATCCGCTTTTTTCCGCTTTTCAGGGTTGGGTAGGTGGTGTAGGGTATGTAAAAAGTATAACTCACGCAAGTTTCACACTAAATATTTATTGTAGGGTGCATCATAAATAATAAATCTGTTAATTTAAATTATTTATGCGATTTTACGTAAATAGTCATGCCTAAATTTGGGTAAGTCATCAAAATAAAGGAGATATAATCATGACTGACAATGAACGCAAATTTATAACCAGTGAAGCTATATCCAACGACAAACATGATACTCATGAGAAAATTTGGAAAACCACTAAAGACAGTTTTTCTAGTCGAGATTGCATAGGATATTGGCGTTATCCCTTATTCTCTAAAGTAGGAGAAGTCAGAAAAGAACCAGACATTCTGATTGTTGATCGAGAGTTGGGATTAATTACTATAGAAATAGAAAATATTAGTATTTATCAAGTTGTAGCTGTCAATGGTGATCAATGGGAATTTGCACATGATAGTACATTGCTTTTCAATCCTGCACAACGTTCTAATCGTTCATTACAAACATTATTAGGATATTGTGATCGAGAAGATATTATTTTCCGCAAAATTACAGGACGTGCTTTAGTTGCCTTACCAAAAATTACCATAGAAGAGTGGCAACAAAAAGGTTTTGATCAATTACCTAATTGTCCTCCTATTATATTTAAAAATAATTTGGGGAAAACAGCTTTTTTTGAGAGAATTTACCAATCACAACCAATGGTTACAGGAGATCACATCAATGATGAACAATGGAAAGTATTGCGTGCTGTTATTAGTGGGACTCCTGTACTTCGTAAACCTTCTACAGCTACTTTTTCTCATACTAAAAATAGATCAGCTATTCTTTCAATTCTTGGGGAGTGGCTTTATGAAACTGATTTACAACAAGAACATATTGGTAAAGAAATTCCTCCAGGAGCGCAAAGAATACGGGGAATTGCAGGTTCAGGTAAGACTGTTTTATTGTGCCAAAAAGCTGCTAATATGTATTTGAAACATCCTGATTGGGATATTGCTTTAGTGTTCTTTACCCGTTCTTTATATGAGCAGATTGAAAGTTTACTAGATCGTTGGTTAAAAAGATTTAGTAATGGCGATGTTTCCTATGATGAAAAAGTTAGGAGAAAACTAAAAGTTCTTCATGCTTGGGGTGGTAGCTATAGAGCAGGTTTATATTCAACTATTTGTGAGAGACACGGCGTTTCACCTTTGAGAGCTATTCAGGGTTTAAGCCCAAGTGAAGGATTAGCTGAATGTACTAAGAGATTGTTAGATGGGAAAGAAATCCAACCTCTTTTTGATGCTATTCTTATTGATGAAGGTCAAGACCTTGTAAGTGAAGATGAAAGAAAATTTGAAGAAAATAATGAATCTAAACAAGCTATTTATTGGATGGCTTATCAAGCTTTACGTCCTGTTGACAATGAATCTTCTGAACAACGTTGTCTAATATGGGCTTATGATGAAGCTCAAAGTTTAGATAGTTTAAAAATACCAATGGCTAAAGAATTATTTGGTAAAAGTTTGACAAATTTAGTATCTGGACAACATAAGGGTGGAATTAAAAAAAGTGAAATAATGCACCGTTGTTATAGAACTCCTGGAGAAATTCTAACAACTGCTCACGCAATTGGAATGGGATTATTGCGCTCCGATGGAATACTACAAGGATTAACAGACAAGAAGAGTTGGGAATCTATTGGTTATCAAGTTAAAGAAGGGGAATTTCGTTCTGGGCAAAAAATTGTTTTACATCGTCCTCCTGAAAATTCGCCGAATCCTATTCCTAAACTATGGGAAAAGCCAGTTCTTGAATTTGAAACCTATGAATCTCGAACTCAAGAATTAGAAGCTTTAGCCGCAAGAATTAAATATAATCTTGAGCAAGATGGATTAAAATCTAGTAGAGATATTTTAATAGTCGTTTTAGGTTCAGTGAGAGATGCAGGTCAGTTAGAAACAGAAGTAGGAAAATTCTTGATGAAAGAAGGAATTAATATTTACATTGCGGCTGCTAAAACACTGAATCAATTAAATCCAAATTTTCAAGCTGGAACATTAAATCAAGATAAATTTTGGTGTGAAGGAGGTGTAACAATTTCTCGTATTCATCGAGCAAAAGGAAATGAGGCTAATATGGTTTATGTTGTTGGAATTGATAAAATTGCAGAAAATGAAAATGATCCTAATTTACGAAATCAGCTATTTGTTGCATTAACAAGATCGAGAGGTTGGGCTTGTATGAGTGGAATTGGTGACTATCCTTTTTATAGTGAAATTAACCAAGTGATTAAAAGTGGAGATACTTTTACTTTCACCTATAAGAAACCGCCAAAAGTCAATACAGGAGAAGAAACAGAGTAATCGTAGGGTGGGTTAGGCATATGAGCTAATCAAGTAGTAAAATACAATAATATTAATGCACCGTAACCCACTATTTACCATCAATGATCCTATATTATCAGATTTTCTTAATGATTTAAAAAGTGCTGATTTAGCAGGTATTTCCCTAAATCCTCAAAACCTGGGATTGCGTCTTGATTTTACTTTCTTTTAATTTTGAATCTAGAATTTCCCACTCCCCAAGCTTTACCGGTACGAGCAGGTTTGCCCCTACTTTATTTCTCCAGACTGCTGCTTTAGCTCTTAGTGCTTTCTTGGCAGATTTGTTCCAGTTTATTTTTAGTCTAAATATAGTCTAGTAGACATAGAAGTGAAAATTATCGTAGGGACAATTCATGAATTGTCCCTACAAGAGTTTGGTGGTTATGCACATTTAATGACCACCAGATGTCTATTTATAGCGATCGCTACAACAATACAACATGAAAACGAAGTTAGGACTGGAATTAGAGCAAGTAAATCTGCGTTTGAAATCTGCAAAGACCAGAGTAACAATTCGAGAATCGGCGTTGCTGAAACCAAGTATGAATTTAGATGTAGAGACGTTCCATGGAACGTCTCTACAAGGGTTTGGAGATCATCAAAAATAATTTTCATACCTCAAATCAGCAACGCCGAATTTCCGATAGAAATGCTTTATGATAGTGTGGGATTGGAAACAGAAACGTAAAGTATGACCAAGCGCAAGAAAAGCAATCTGCAATGGATTAAAGAAACCCTAGAATTAGACCAGAATCATCACTGGGAAGGACCCGATGGTTATAAGATTTTTGTAGCCGGGAGGGGTGCTGTTCGCTTTAATATTCCTCAGAATTGGGTATTTGAACCACAAGAGAAATCTTTCAAATTCATGGATAAAAAACCACCTAATGATGATTGTTGTTTAGAGGTATCTTATAATCATTTACCTCCTAATGACTGGACTTTATTCCCTCTCAAATCTACTTTAAAGAAAATCATGGAAGATGATAGTCGTGATGTCATTGAAAGGGGAGAAGTAATTCAAGTTAAACGACAAACTGCTAGAATTATGTGGTGCCAAATTAAATTTATTGATACTCAAGCAGAACCCAGGGAAGCATTTTCAAGAACTTGTGTTGGTTTAGGTTCTAATATTCAATGTTTAATTACTTTTGATTATTGGGCAGACCAAGCCGAACAATTAACACCTATTTGGGATGAAGTGGTACGGAGTTTAACACTAGGATTATATATTCGTGATCCCAGAACTGGTTTAGCTTATCCTGATTAAATAAACATCAATAAAATGAGAGAAGTTTTTCAAGAAATTTGCCAAAAATTAGCACTACTTTATTGATTAGCCGTAAGTATTCAGCCATAGAACTTGTTTATACCCAGATCCCCGACTTCTTTTATTGATTGTGTCCATAAATGATCAATTAATTACAGAAGTCGGGGATCTTATTTTCTCATCTGAATTCTTACGATTAGCCACAGGTTGTGCTAATCCTAGATCATTAAATGATAGCATAGATGATTACCTATAGTAACTATTTATAGTAAATATTGGACTGATTTGGCACAAGATTGTAGAGTGTTGGTGGTAATTTTTTCAACATCTCCTTTGACATTTTAGTATGCATACCAACTCATTTAAACAATTACAAGTCAATCTTTCTGTAACGGCTGCTACCATAGCCTTGTTGGTTACTGCGCCATCGATGGCTCATGGTCAAGTTAATAGTACCACCACTAAGCCGGACTCATCAAATTCTAAGACATCAGTAGTTAATATATCCATTACTGAGGCTGAAGTGCTGGCTGCTCAAAAAGCCTGGGGTGAAGCATTGGTTTCCATCAGTACCACCTATGATGAAAAGGGGATAGCCGCTGCTAGAACATTGGCTGACAATATAATAGATCAAGCATATGCTTATCAATCGGGATTGGTGTTGTTCAAGCCAACCTTGACAACTGGAGACCAGACCTTCCGCACGACACACAAAGGAGCTTTGTCTTATTTTGTGGGTGGTGATTCCTCCTTCCCTCAAGATACTGGTTTTGCTCTCAAAGGATGGCGAAAGGTAGAAATTCGCAACGCTGGTATTTTTATTCTTGGTAATACTGCTACCACTATGGGTAATGTTTTCTTCACTGATAAAACAGGTAAAGTCACAACAGTAGATAAAACCTGGCAGTTTATTAGAGGTGGTGATGGTAAGTTGCGTATTATTCTACACCATTCTTCTCTGCCCTATAGTCCAAAATAAACATGGAATAGATACTCAACTTCTTGGGGATTTAAAATAACTCTAATCGCATTAAAATAAGGTTGTTAATTTGACGGTAATTAATTGTCTGATAGCGTAGCGTGGCGCAAGCCATATCAGGATTTACAGGATTTCAGGATTTACAGGATGAGGTATCCGGTGATTAATTGGTAGCGATCGCTGACCCTAGATCCCTAGATCCCCGACTTGTCTAAGAAGTCGGGGATCTGAATAACTCTAATCGTACCAAAACGGATTCAAGTAGGCTTCCTATATTTTTGATAAAATCACGAATAAATCAGGGTTTTTCAAGTCATTGGTGTATTAATTGAAAATTATGAAAATGAACATATTCCTGAATTATTGTGAACTGTAAAAATATGCTAGAAAAACTCATTCTTTATAATTTCATTGTAGTGCAAAAACTAACTAGAAAACAAGGTTATTAATTTGTAACCCACATTCCGCACTTCAATTTGTA
>NZ_PGEM01000037.1 GCF_002934005.1 Cuspidothrix issatschenkoi CHARLIE-1
TTACGGCGAATAGTTAAAATAAGAAATTGTTGATCATATTGGGTTTTTCTATTTATCAACTTCTCTATGTCCCAGGTATTGCTTCCCCCTTCGCTTCAAAAAGACCTACCATTTACCGCACTTGCACCCATGCAAGATGTAACAAACCTCTGGTTTATGAAAGTCATTGCCCATTATGGTAGTCCTGACTACTTCTTTACCGAGTATTTCCGCGTCCATGATACCTCACGACTGAATTGTAAAATTCTGGCAGCAATTACCGAAAATGATACAGGTCGCCCCGTTTTTGCCCAAATGATTGGCGAAAGTATTCCCGACTTAGTGAGAACAGCCAAGGAACTCTGTCAATATAATATTGCCGGGGTAGACTTAAATATGGGTTGTCCCGTACCTCGAATTTACCGCAAAAATGTTGGCGGCGGGTTGCTACGAGAACCGGAAACAGTGGATGAGATTTTGGGAGAATTGCGTGCTGCGGTGAATGATAAACCTTTAACAGTGAAGATGCGCGTAGGCTTTGAAAATACAGATAACTTTTACAAAATACTAGATATAATCAATCGCCACAATATTGATTTACTGAGTTTACATGGTCGCACGGTGAAAGAGATGTATCAGGGGGAAGTTAAGTATAATTTGATTGCGGAAGCGGTGCGGCAGGTTGATTGTCCAGTGCTGGCTAATGGTAATATTAACTCGGCAAAAACTGCCCTAGAAGTGCTTTCTCAAACCGGGGCGGCGGGGGTGATGGTGGGACGTTGGGCAATTGGTAATCCTTGGATTTTTAATCAAATTCGCCAGGCTTTAGGAGGGGAGCAGATTACACCAGTGCCTTTAGTAGAAGTACGTAACTATATTGAGCGTTTATGGCAAACTCCCACAGCGTCAACCATACCAGAGAGAGCACGTGTAGGCTACTTGAAAATGTTCCTTAATTACATTGCTCTCAGTGTTGATACTGAAGGTCATTTTCTGCGGTTGATGCGAAAGGCACAAACGGAGTTAGAATTGTTTAATGTGTGCGATCGCTTTCTTGTTGTTGATATGAGCAAAACTTTAGCCCTAGCACCTTATTTGATGGTGTAACTATTGAAAATGAGACTATCAGCTTTAAAACTCCTTATTTACTTTTATCTAACGTCGGATGATTTTTACAGGCAGGGTGTCAGATATCAACAATCTGTTTATTTACAGGATTTATGCAGTCTGACGCACCCTACAACTTATTACCTGTTGTATCAATTAAATACAGTTTTGACAATAAAAACAGAAAGTTAAACGATTATTTTTTAATCAAATTCTCTTTTACTCCCATCACCGTAATTTCTCCCTGAATTCCATAACGACTGACTGCGGAAATGGCCACATTTTGAATTTGAGGATTAGTCAATAAATAGGAAGTTGTTTCTAAGGGTAAAATATTGGTTTTCCATTCATTGCCTATTTGAGTTTGTAACACCCATAACTGGGTTTTTTGCTGACCTTTGGCTTGCCAATTCAGTTGTAGCTGTCCTGATTTTTGGTCTTTAGTAATTGTTAATTCTGGTTTACCTGGTGGTTGATTATTCAACCAAGGATAAGCAGGAGTTAAAGCAGGTTGGGTATAAACTTCTTGGGGTAGTAAATTAGAAATTCCCCCTTTATTTTCTATCAAAGGTTTGATACTAAAGTGAATATGACCACCAGTACCAGCAAAACCTCTAGTTGTACGAATCTGATAGATTATTTCCTGGGCTGACCAATTTTGCTGAGATGGATTAGCTACACGACTGGTATAAAGTCCGGGGATAATCAGCCGATTTTGATTATTTTGTGTTAACCACCAGTTAAGAAGAACCGGATAACTTTGGGCTGTTTGTTCAATGCGCCAATATAATTGAGGAGATAGGTAATCTAACCAACCTTGTTGTAACCATTTGCGAGAATCTGCGTAGAGTTGTTCATAGGGATTAAAACCTGTACTGTTATTATTATTAGATATTTGGGGAGGATTGCCAGGTTTCCAAACACCAAAGGGACTAATACCAACTTTCACCCAAGGTTTTTGACTTTTAACTGTCTGATATATTCTTTGAATTAGTGTGTTGACATTTTCCCGTCGCCAATCACTGCGGTTTAGTTTACCACCGGAACTAACATATTTTTGCCAACTGGTTTGATCGGGAAATTCGATATTTTTTCCCTGTTTATCTTTTTCAGGATAGGGGTAGAAATAATCATCAATATGAACACCGTCTATATCATAGCGGTTAATTACATCTTGAATTACTTTAATTGTCAGGTCTTGAACTGCTTTTTCTCCTGGATCTAACCAGAGATATTTACCATATTGCTTAACTAATTCTGGTTGAGTTTTGCTGATGTGCTTAGGAGAAATTGGTGATTTGGAACTGGCGTGATAAGCCCGGTAGGGATTAAACCAAGCGTGTAATTCTAAACCCCGCTTATGTGCTTCCGTGACTGCAAACTCCAAAGGATCATAAAAAGGAGTTGGTGGTTTACCCATTTGTCCGGTTATGGATTCAGACCAAGGATCATAGGGAGAATTATACAAGGCATCAGCCGCAGGACGGATTTGGAAAACTACCGCGTTGAGTTTCAAGGCTACAGCACGATCTAGAATAGCCAGGAGTTCTGTTTTTTGTTGCTGTGTGGTTAATCCTGATCTGGAAGGCCAATCTATATTTAATACTGTAGCAATCCAAGCTCCCCGAAATTCTCTTGGGACCGTTGGGGGGATAATATTTTGAGAACTGAGTTTGATTTTTTGGGTTTGTGCTGGAACTGCGGTAGCAATTGTAGGAATTGCAGCACTAGAGGCGATCGCTAACAGTCCACTCAGAAGAATAGTTTTGATATTCACAATCTTGATATAGCAAGGGAACGGGGAACAGGTAACAAAGTTGTTGTAAGTATTTTAGTGTATGTTTATTAGATAAATTTTATCTTTTATTCTAGTACATACCGTTATAAAAAAATTTTTAGTTCATAATGTAAAACAAACTGTATCATCTTTGATATCCAAATTTTTGGTAGTTGAAATTTTCAGTGTCAGCAATACTTAAAGATTCTACTCCATCCCCGCGCCTTGTTTCCCTCGATGTCTTCCGGGGAATTGCGATCGCTTCTATGATCCTAGTTAATAATCCTGGTAGTTGGGATCACATATATCCGCCTTTAGAACACGCAGAATGGCATGGTTGCACACCCACAGATTTAGTATTTCCTTTTTTCCTATTTATTGTTGGTGTTGCAATGCCTTTTTCTTTAGCTAAATACACACCAGAAAACCGTCCTACTCCTCAAGTTTACACCCGGATTATTCGCCGAGGTTTGATATTATTTGCCTTGGGTTTGCTGTTAACTTTATCTACCATGTTACTTGATTTGCTATTTAAAGGTATAGCATTAGATTTCAGTACAATCCGAATCATGGGAGTTTTACAGCGCATTGGTTTAGCTTATGTTATTGCTGCTTTCGCTGTTCTCCAGCTACCCCAGCGCAGTTTGTGGATATTTGCAGGTGTTGTACTCATTGCTTATGGGGTGGCCATGCAACTAATTCCTGTTCCTGGTTATGGTGCGGGAAATTTAACAGCAGAAGGTAATTTAGGCGGTTATATTGACAGCATTTTATTAGGAAAAAAACACCTATATAAAGGTGGGCCATTTGATCCAGAAGGTTTATTTAGCACTTTACCATCGGTGGTAACTGTGTTAATTGGTTATTTTACTGGTTTATGGTTAAAAAAACAGCCAGTTAAAAATCAAACTAGCATCAATTTATTGATTGTAGGTCTAGCTTTTTTAGTAATTGGAAAATTATGGGATTTTGTATTTCCCATTAATAAATCTTTGTGGACAAGTTCCTATGTTGTTTATACTGCTGGTTGGGCATTATTAGTATTAGCTTTGTGTTATCAACTTGTAGAAGTACGGGGTTTAAAAAGATGGGGTTTTCCCTTAGAAGTCATGGGTTTAAATGCCATTTTTCTATTTGTTGGTTCGGGTTTGTTAGGTAGACTATTAATAAAAACTCCAATTGGTAATGGTACAAATGCCATATCTGTGAAAACTTGGATTTATCAAAACTGGTTTAGTGCTTGGGCTGGAGATTTGAATGGTTCGTTATTATTTGCGATCGCCAATGTTATATTATGGTGGGTAATACTTTATGGTATGTATCGCCGTCGTTGGTTTCTCAAAATTTAATTATCAATTGCTAAAATAACAATATCTTCTGGGGGATTGATCGGTTCAGGAAGTTGAAACCAAGTTGTTACCACTTGATTTTCCATCCATTCCACCTCAACATCGCCAGCAAAGCTGAGTAATGCTGCCATCAAGGCAGAAGTACTACTAAGAGGATGATGTAAGCCTAATCCTCTGTGACACTGCTTTCCTGATTTACCACCAGAAGCGGATTTTTTAGTTAAGCTAGATATAGGCTCTTATGCCATATTATGTTACTGATTAGTTTAAGTACAACACTTTTATTGATTCAGAAACCAGTTCGACTACAAAAAACTACAAGTTTAAGACTTAAATGACCATTTTATCCCCTAATCCACTATTGTCTAATTCCCCGACCAGATGTACAAGTACATTTCCTGGAAAAGAACTTGATACAGATACATCTCCGCCACTATGTGACTGAATCTGCCTGGTAATACCCGATAGGGGTAATTGTAATAAAAATTTATATAGCTATCATCAACTTATTCAAACTGGTATCATAGAGTATTGTGCAAATATTAGTGGTTCATTTAGGATATCCTAGATCCGTATCCTCAATGGACATGTCTATGTCCTCAAGGATAGATAATTGACCCCAGTTATCTCTAAAGTTGATGTAAAAGTCTATTGCTGGATGTTAGGCTATACTCTACTACAAGTCCTATATTATACCTCTTTAGGAGTAAAATCGCATATTATCTAGACCACATTCCTGCTAGTATGTCAATTTTTTTGGTAGATTTTGATCAGTGAACATCCTTATTAAGTAATGGAGGTGAAAGGAGTTAAATAATTTCGATCTCGACTTGGATATTTGATCCAAAATTTTGGTTTAAAAGAGGTAAGATAATAGCTATACATAATTATGTACCTTAAAGATATTAGCGAAATTACCACTTGATAATTGCTATAATCTATTCTTCCCTCTAATCATTCTTATCTATTATTAGGTGTAAATTTTTATGGGTTCTCCAATGAATCGTCTGTCTATTTTTGTAGACGGAAACAATATGTTCTATGCTCAACAAAAAAATGGTTGGTTTTTTGATCCCCGTCGCGTTTTAGAATACTTTAAATACGAACAGTCAGAAACTACGTTAATCAATGCCTTTTGGTATACTGGATTAAAAGACCCCCAAGATCAAAGAGGTTTCCGTGATGCCCTCATCAGTTTAGGATATACAGTCCGCACCAAAATCCTCAAAGAATATTATGATGATGCTTCTGGTCGGTACTCGCAAAAAGCGAATTTAGATATTGAAATTGTCGTTGATATGTTTAATACAGTAGATCAATATGACAGAGTTGTGTTATTCAGTGGAGATGGTGATTTTGAAAGAGCTATTGAACTCTTACGCTCCAAGAATACGCACATTACAGTAGTATCAACAGAAGGAATGATTGCTAGAGAGCTACGTAATGCTACTGATAGATATATAGACCTGAACGATATAAGAGACAGAATAGAAAAAACTGACGGTTAATCACCTTAGTATTTATTTACAAATCTCCAGGTTAAAAACTAAAACTGATAGTTCAAGTTATTTTGTGAGTATTCAGCCATAGCGCTCGTTCATACCCAGATCCCCGACTTCTTTGATTAATTGTGTCCATAAATGATAAATTGATCACAGAAGTCGGGGATCTTTTTACCTCACCTGAATTCTTACGTTATGCAGTCCATTCTCCTAACTAACCGAGGTTAAGCTCATGAGCAAACAAGCCGATAGAATTATCATCTTTGACACCACATTGCGAGATGGAGAACAGTGTCCAGGAGCAACTCTTAACATAGACGAAAAGCTAGTTATTGCCAAGCAACTAGCGCGTTTAGGAGTAGATATTATTGAAGCTGGTTTTGCTTTTGCTAGTCCTGGGGATTTTGAGGCAGTGAGCAAAATTGCTCAAATAGTGGGTACAGAAAATGGCCCGGTAATTTGTAGTTTGGCCAGAGCTAGACACGATGATATTAAAGCGGCGGCGGCGGCGATCAAACCTGCGGCTAAAGGTAGAATTCACACTTTTATTGCTACCTCTAATATTCACCTGGAATATAAGTTAAAAAAGACCAAACCAGAAGTAATTGCGATCGCTGAAGAAATGGTAGCCTATGCCAAAAGCTTCACCGATGATGTCGAATTTTCTCCTGAAGATGCCGGACGATCTGATCCAGAATTTTTGTATGAAGTATTGGAAAGAGCGATCGCAGCCGGGGCAACAACTGTTAACATTCCTGATACTGTAGGTTACACCACACCCAGCGAATTTGGGGCAATCATTAAAGGCATTACCGAAAACGTCCCCAACATTGACAAAGCCATTATTTCCGTTCACGGTCATAACGATTTAGGTTTAGCAGTTGCTAACTTTTTAGAATCTGTGAAAAATGGTGCTCGTCAACTAGAATGTACCATCAATGGGATTGGTGAAAGAGCGGGAAATGCCGCCTTAGAAGAATTAGTCATGGCTTTGCACGTCCGCAGACAATATTTTAATCCCTTCTTGGGACGGGCTGAAAATTCCGAAGCACCACTCACCAATATTGACACCAAACAAATCTATAAAACCTCCCGTTTGGTTTCCAATTTAACGGGAATGTTGGTGCAACCAAATAAAGCCATTGTCGGTGCAAATGCCTTTGCCCATGAATCTGGAATTCATCAAGATGGAGTTTTGAAAAATAAACTCACTTATGAAATCATGGATGCCCAATTGATTGGTTTATCCGATAATCAAATAGTATTGGGTAAACATTCCGGGAGAAATGCTTTCCGTACCCGCTTGAAAGAATTGGGCTTTGAACTGTCAGAAAATGACCTGAATAAAGCCTTTGTGCGGTTTAAAGAAGTGGCAGATAAAAAGAAAGAAATCTCTGATTGGGATTTGGAAGCCATTGTTAACGACGAAATCCAACAAGCACCAGATTTATTTAAAGTAGAGTTAGTACAGGTTTCCTGTGGTAGTAATGCTCAACCTACGGCTACAGTAACATTACGCACTCCTGACGGACAAGAATTAACTGACGCAGCTATTGGTACGGGTCCAGTAGATGCAGTATATAAAGCTATTAATCGAGTAGTGAATGTACCGAATGAATTGATTGAGTTTTCTGTGCAATCAGTCACCGGGGGTATTGATGCTTTAGGGGAGGTAACAATTCGTTTACGCCATCAATCCCGTGTATTTTCAGGTCATGCAGCCAATACAGACATTATTGTGGCATCGGCTCAGGCTTATGTGAATGCACTGAATAGATTGTATGCTGCATTAGAGCAAGGATCTAAAACGGAAGTAACAGCTTAAAAGATGTAAATAGTTGTTTATCCTTATCAAGCCACATTAATGTGGTTTGATTTTTTTATGGGCGTTAAGTAATATCATGTCCGGTTGAATACTTATCATATATGTTGAGGCTAGTAATGGGTAATTAGTAATTGGTAAAAAGCAATACAATTATGAACTATATCGTAAGTGATTAAACGGACATGGTACAAAGTAAAGATTTTTACCATTTTGATAAAAATGGAATTACATAATCTTTTATGCTAATTAAGGTTGTTTTTAGCACGTAATACCAATTTTCTATGAATCGGTATTTTTTGCTTAAGTCCAATTAACAGAGAATTCATCTCTTTTTAGGGTTATTACCATGACGTTGTGGGGAATTATCTCCGCGTAATTGTTTACGACCATTAGTAATAATTTGGAGTATGGAGTGAATATCCTGTTCAATATTGCCTAGTACATTATCAGCGTATTGATCAGCACCATCTTCGATTTCTTGAGCTTGAGCGATCGCAGTTTGGCGCATTTCTTCTAATTCTTGTTGACAAGCGCGACGTTTGCGGTCAATCTCATCCAATGTGTCCTGCATCATTGCTTCACAATCTTGCTGCACTTGTCGCCGCAATTGGTCAGCCTCTCGCCGGGCTTGCTCGATAATGTCACTTTCTAACAAAATTTGCGATCTTTTGGCCTGGGCTACATCTACAACTTGTTGTCCATATTCTTCCGCTTCTTGAAGAATTTCCTGTTTTTGTGCCAGAATATCTAGTGCTTCCTGAAAAGCAGGAGGTAAAGAAAGACGGATAAAATCCAGGTGTTCGAGTAATTTATCTTCATCTACTAGGGTGCGTCCTGTTAGTGGAATTCTCAAACTAGAGAGAATCATTTCCTCTAAACGGTCTATTTCTGCCTGAATATCTATTCCGATGGTTGGTGTGGAACTGCCATTTTCGGGGACTCCATAGAGATAATCTCGTCGGGTGGAGTGACTGCCATTGTGGTTGGATTCGATACTAGAGACTTTTGGTTGTAGCATTTGTATATATCTAGGGCAATATGTGGGGGAACAAGATGATCAACAGAACCGCCAAACCTGGCAATCTCTTTTACCACACTACTACTTAAAAAACTATACTCATTTGATGTTGCCAGAAAAACTGTCTCAATTTGAGTAGACAGCGTTTTATTAGTGTGAGCCATTTGTAACTCAATTTCAAAGTCAGAAACCGCTCTTAACCCCCGTAACAAAACTTGCGCTTGTTGCATTTGGGCATATTCTACGGTTAAACCATGAAAACTGTCCACTGACACATTTGGTAAATGTTGTGTACATAGCTGAATTTGTAATAATCTTTGCTCCACCGTAAATAATGGGGTTTTATTAGGATTTCGGAGGACGGCAACTATCACCTGTTTAAATAGGCGACTACCGCGCTCTATTATGTCTAGGTGTCCCAAGGTGATCGGGTCAAAACTACCAGGATAAATAGCAATCACAATGTTATTTTAGGTAATTATATTAACAGCTTTTGCACAGAACTTAATTGAATCTAACATCTGATGTTTCAGAATTGGCAATAATGGCAGGGGATCAGGAGGCTGAGGAGATATGAGATAATGTACACTACTCTTGCTTCTTACCTTTTGCCTTCCTTAATTTCCTTCCCATAAACTTCATATTCCTATAGGTAATTTTGCATGATCATGGATTTTTCGGTTTTGCCCTTGGGGTTTCAATTTACTTCTCCTGGTCCAATTGTCGTTAAACTAGGTCCAATAGTTATTCGTTGGTATGGTTTGTTAATTGCCTGGGCTGTATTACTTGGTGTAAGTCTTTCTCAGTATTTAGCCAAGCGTCGTTATGTCAACCCAGATTTAATTAGTGATCTATCAATTTGGCTAGTGATCGGAGCTATACCTGCTGCTAGGCTATATTATGTTCTGTTTGAATGGTCAGAATATTCCCAGCACCCAGAACGAATTATTGCCATTTGGCAAGGGGGTATTGCTATTCATGGGGCCATTATTGGCGGTATCATTGCAGCTTTAATTTTTGCCAGATTGAATAAAATATCTTTTTGGCAACTAACCGATTTAGTCGCACCTTCCCTAATTTTAGGGCAAGCCATCGGACGTTGGGGTAATTTTTTCAACTCAGAAGCCTTTGGCACTCCCACAGATTTACCTTGGAAGTTATATATTCCCCCAGATCATCGTCCTGTGGATTTAGTTAATTTTGAATATTTTCATCCCACTTTCTTGTATGAATCTTTGTGGAATTTAATGGTATTTGTCCTACTATTGACTCTATTTTTTCGCGCTTTATCTAAGCAATCATTTTTGAAAGTAGGGACGTTATTTTTAGTTTATGGGATAGCCTATAGCTTAGGGCGGTTTTGGATTGAAGGTTTACGCACAGATAGTTTAATGCTTGGTTCTTTACGGATGGCACAGATGGTAAGTTTAGGGGGGATGACTTTAGGATTACTCGGTTTAGCTTGGTTGTATGTTCTCAAACGTCCTTTACCGGATGTTGTTTCACCCTTAAATACACAAAAAAATGCCCCCGAGTAATTAATCTCCAGGGCTTAACCAGGGTGCATCTACCATCTATTTCTACTAGGCAAAGGAGGTGAATCCGGAAGGGTACTGAGGAAATGCCCAAAGTTTTTTTTGCAGCGTTTTTCAAGATAAAATTAATGAGTGAATCTACTAATAATTTGACTTTTTCTAAGTATGAAAATTCTCTAAAACCAGCAGTTTATATTGTCGGTGCAGGTCCGGGAGATCCTGATTTATTAACGGTGAGAGGGCAAAAATTGCTGGCTGCGGCTGATGTGATTTTATTCGCAGACTCCTTAGTTCCTGAGCAAATTTTAGATGTTTGTCGTGCAGATGCGGAAATTATCAAAACCGCAGATCGGACTTTAGAAGAAATTTTACCCATTATGATTGATGCAGTGCGATCGCATCAATCTGTCGTTAGACTGCATTCTGGTGATCCCAGTCTCTACAGTGCTATTCATGAACAAATGCAGTTATTAGCAGATGCTAATATTCCTTTTGAAGTTATTCCTGGTATCAGTGCCTTTCAATCCGCCGCAGCGAAATTAAAAATCGAGTTAACCGTTCCCGGTTTGGTGCAAACTATTATTCTCACCCGCATTAGTGGCCGCACTTATGTACCTGCAACGGAAGAATTAGCTACTCTAGCCGCCCATCAAGCTAGCTTATGTTTATATCTGAGTGCGCGTCATATCACTGAAGCCCAAGCTAAATTGTTAGAACATTATGATCAAGATACTCCAGTAGCAATTTGCTACCGTTTGGGGTGGCCGGATGAAAAAATCTGCATTGTTCCACTATCACAAATGGCTGTTGCTACTTATGAAGAAAAATTACTACGGACTACACTTTATATCATTAGTCCGGCATTATTACCAATAATTGGACGTTCCCGTTTATATCATCCTGAACATAATCATTTATTTCGTTCATCACATAAATTTAGGAGTTCAGGAGTTCAGGAGTCAGTAGGGGAGAACTGCCGTTCGCCCCTACAGGAGTCCACAATGAAGAATGAAGAATGAAGAAAAGAATATTTTTATCTTATCTTCCCTGTTCTCTATTACCCACTATCCATTACCCATTTACTAATTTTAAATCAAAATTATGCCCTTAATTAAAGTTAAAACCTCTGTTTCTACTCCAGAAAAATCTCAAATTGAATCTTTGCTGAAAGTTCTATCTGCTAAATTAGCTCAACATACTGGCAAACCTGAATCCTATGTTATGAAAGCTTTTGAAGCAGAAGTTCCTATGACCTTTGCTGGGACTACAGAACCAGTTTGTTATCTAGAAATTAAGAGTGTTGGCACAATGAAACCAGAACAAACAAAGGCAATGAGTCAGGATTTTTGCCAGGAAATTAACCAATTTTTAAATGTACCTAAAAACCGTATTTATATTGACTCCTTACACTTATGAATAAAAATAATATCTTTACCATTACTATTTCTGGTTACAGTATTACTGAACTGATCTATGCTAGTGAAAAAACTACCATTTATCGTGGTCAACAAGAAAAAACACAAACTCCAGTTATTATTAAAGTTCTTAATTCCCAATATCCTAGATTGCAGGACTTAATTGTTTTTAAACATCAATTTACCATTAGTCAACAAATCAATCATCCTAATATTATTAAATGTTATGGATTAGAACAATATGGAAATACCTATGCTTTAATCTTAGAAGATTTTTATGGCATATCTTTAACTGAATATGTCAATGATAAAACCTTAGATTTAAACATTTTTTTAACTATTGGTATTGCCATTACTAAAGCCTTAGAATGTTTATATGAAAATAAAATTATTCATAAAGATATTAAGCCGAAAAATATTTTAATTAATCCCCGCACTCAGCAAATCAAACTGATAGATTTTAGTATTTCCTCCCTATTAACTAAAGAAACAGCAGATGTTCAACCCCCGAATATATTAGCCGGAACTCTTACCTATATGTCTCCTGAACAAACGGGAAGAATGAATAGAGGAATAGATTACCGTACTGATTTTTATTCTTTGGGAGTTAGTTTTTATCAATTACTCACCAGACAATTACCTTTTTATAGTCAAAACCATTTAGAAATGGTATATTATCATATAGCCAAAGAGCCAGTGTATCCGCAAGTAATTAATCCGCAAATTCCGGTGATAATCGCAGATATGATTATGAAATTAATGGCAAAAAACCCGGATAAAAGATATCAAACTGCTAGAGGAATTAGACATGATTTAGAAATTTGTCAGCAAATGTTATTAACTGAGGGTGAAATTAGTAACTTTGAATTAGGCAAAAGAGATATTAACGATCGCTTTCTCATCTATGAGAAACTGTATGGTAGAGAAAAGGAAATTACCACCTTACTAAGTGCCTTTGAAAATGTTAGTGTTGGTGATAAAGAATTACTATTAGTAGCGGGATTTTCTGGAATTGGTAAAACTGCCCTTGTTAATGAAGTTCATAAACCAATAGTTCGAGAAAAAGGTTATTTTATCTCTGGTAAATATGACCAATTCCAGAGGAATATTCCTTTTTCTGCTTTAGTACAAGCATTCCGTAACCTGATGAGACAACTACTCACTGAAAATACAGTGCAATTAGAAGAATGGAAGACTAATATTTTATCTATTTTAGGAGAACAAGCACAGATAATTATTGATGTGATTCCAGAACTAGAA
Organism: Cuspidothrix issatschenkoi CHARLIE-1; assembly: GCF_002934005.1. Classification (GTDB taxonomy): domain Bacteria; phylum Cyanobacteriota; class Cyanobacteriia; order Cyanobacteriales; family Nostocaceae; genus Cuspidothrix; species Cuspidothrix issatschenkoi. Next base: position 12,768 of record NZ_PGEM01000037.1, read on the forward strand.
AATATTATTGGTAAACAACCACCAGTTCCCGAACTCACAGCTAATGCTTCCGAAAATCGCTTTAATTTACTATTTGGCAAATTTATTCAGGTCTTCGCTACTAGCGAACATCCATTAGTTATTTTCCTGGATGATTTACAATGGGCTGATATAGCTTCTTTAAAATTAATCACATTATTAATGAGTGTCAAAGATACCAAGTATCTATTATTAATTGGTGCATATAGAGATAATGAAGTTAATTTAGGTCATCCTTTAATCATGACTTTAGATGATATTCGTCAAGAGAATATCACCATTAATCAAATTACTTTAAAACCCTTAGATCAATCTGATATTAAGCTATTAGTTACAGATACTTTATCTTGTCCAGAATCACATAGTCAAGATGTAGCAGAACTACTTTTAGGCATAACTCAAGGTAATCCATTTTTTACAAATCAGTTACTTAAATCCTTATATGAAGATGGATTAATTACTTTTAATTTTAGCCTGGGTTATTGGCAGTGTGATATTAATGCTGCCAAAGCTTTATATCATCATGATGATGTAGTGAATTTCTTGAAAATTCAGTTAGAAAAATTACCTAAAAATACCCAAAATATTTTAAAAATAGCAGCTTGTATTGGCAACCAATTTGATTTATATACCTTATCCATAGTTTGTGCAAAATCTCTACCACAAATAGCGGCTGAATTATGGAATGCTTTGCAGGAAGGGTTAATTATTCCCCAAGATGAAAGGTATAAATTTTTTACGGATGCTCAATCAGAATTTGATATTTTTAATGCCAATTTAACAGCTAATAATCCTGAATCAATCATAGTTGAATATAAATTTCTCCATGATAGAGTTCAGCAAGCTGCTTATTTATTAATTCCCGATGTTGATAAAGCAGCCACACATTTAAAAATTGGTAAATTGCTGTTAAAAAATACCCCTGATGGAGAATGGGAAGAAAAGATATTTGCCATCGTCAATCAATTAAATATTGGTCTAGAATTAATTACTAATCAGGCTGAAAAATATGAGTTAGCGAAATTAAATTTAATGGCTGGTTGTAAAGCTAAATCGTCTACAGCTTATGAAGCTGCTATCAGATATTTAAAAGTTGGTTTAGGACTTTTAGGAGTAGATAGCTGGGAATATGAGTATGAATTAACTTTAAATTTGTATACCGAAATTGTCGAAGCCGAATATTTGAATATCAATTTTGAGCAAGCAGAAATATATATACAATCAGTTAAACAAAATGCGACTAATTTGATTGATCAAGTTAAGGTATATGAAGCGCAAATACAAATATATATGTCTCAAGTGCAAATACTCAAAGCAATTGAGACAGGTTTAAATTTAGTCAACTTATTAGGAGTTAACTTAGAAAAAGCACCTCCAGTTAACTTAAATGTTGATGAATTAATTAATTTACCGCCCATGATAGCTGCTGATAAACTGGCCGTAATGCGGATTTTAGCGAATATGACTGCGGCTAGTTATTTTGTTGATCCAGAATTATTTCCAGCTATCATATTTACCATGATTAATTTATCAGTAAAATATGGTAATGCTCCATTTTCGGCTCATGGATACGTGAATTATGGTTTAATTCTCTGCGGTTTCTTTGCAGATATTCCAACTGGATATCGTTATGGCGAACTAGCTTTAAATATATTAGATAAATTTGATGCTAGAACTATTAAATGCCGGGTTTTAGTCATGTGGAATACCAATATTTTATTTTGGAAACAACATTTGCGGAAAACAATCCCTAGTTTACAACAAGGGTTACAAATTGGACTAGAAACTGGAGATATAGAATATGTTGGTTACTGCTCATCAATATATAATCTAAATATGATCCTCAGTGGTGAAAATTTATCTTATATATCTGAGCAATTAAAAAACTCTATTTTTTTAATGTATAGCTTGAAGCAAGAAGGTACTGTTTTACTGCATAAAATATGGTATCAGCTAGTTTTAAATTTATCGGAAAATCCTGAAAATAAACAAATATTTGATGGTGATTTTTTTAATGAGTCAGAATTTTTACCCATTCTGCTCCAAACTCACGCTTCAACTACACTTTTTTCATTATATTTAGCTAAAACTATCTTTTATTACTTCTTTAGTTGTCCTAATTTGGCTATAGGAAATTCCCGAAAAGGTCAATATTATTTACAATTTGTGATTGGACAAGTAACAACAAGTCAGTATAATTTTTATTATTCTTTATCTCTATTGGCAGAATATCCTCATCAGTCAGTTAGTCAGCAAAAAGAATATTTACAACAGGTTATATCTAATCAAGAACAAATGAGAAATTGGGCTAAATATGCACCAATGAATTATCAGCATAAGTATGATTTAATTGCCGCAGAAACAGCGCGAGTATTGGGTAATAACTGGGAAGCGATGGAGCTTTATGATCAAGCAATTGCTGGAGCAAAAGAAAACAAGTATATTCACGAAGAAGGTTTAGCTAATGAATTAGCTGGTAGATTTTATCTAAGTTTTCATAAAGAAAAAATTGCCCAAACTTATCTAATAGATGCTTATTATTGTTACGCTAATTGGGGAGCTAAAGCTAAAATAGAAGATTTAGAAAAGACCTATCCTCAATTACTTGAACCGATAATTTATCAAACAAAAACTAAATTAACAGAAGGTGAAGTTAGTACATTAATTAGTAAACCCAGTTTAACAGGTGTTTCTGCATTATTGGATTTAGAAACTGTTACTAAAGCCTATTTTGCCATTTCTTCAGAAATTCAAATCAATAAATTATTAGATACTCTCATGCAGGTGATATTAGAAAATGTTGCCGCAACTAAATCTGCATTAATTTTAACCAAAGAAAGTAAGTTAATTTTAGTTGCCCAATGTGAGAATGAGAATCAATGTGAATTATATAATATACCAATTAACAATTGTCAAAATTTACCGTTAAGTATTATTAATTATGTGGGTAACACACAAGAATATTTATTAATTAGTGATGCTAATGATACCCACGATTTTGCTCATGATGTATATATAATTGAAACTCAGCCGAAATCTATATTATGTACACCTATTTTAAATAAAGGGCAATTAATCGGTATTCTTTATTTAGAAAATAATCTGGCTGTGAGCGCGTTTACTGCTGATAGATTAAGAATATTAAATCTCCTCGCTTCCCAAGCTGCTATTTCTTTAGAAAATGCCCAACTTTATAGTAATTTAGAGGAAAAAGTTGCTCAAAGAACTCAAGAATTAAATGAAAAAAATATGCGGTTAGAAGAAGCAATGTATAAGTTAAGAACTACACAATCTCAATTAATTCAAACGGAAAAAATGTCTAGTTTAGGGCAAATGGTGGCGGGTATTGCCCATGAAATTAATAACCCTGTCAATTTTATTTATGCCAATATTGAACACGCGAGTAATTATATTGAGTGTATTATTGAGCTTCTGAAGTTATATCAACAAGAATATCCCCAGACTACAACCAATATTGAAAAATATAAAAAAGATAATGAATTTGATTTTATCATTGAAGACTTACCTAAAATATTTGATTCTATGATGATTGGTTCAGAACGTATTCGCAAAATAGTTTTAGGTTTACGGAATTTTTCTCGTTTAGATGAGTCAGCAATAAAACCTGTTGATATTCATGAAGGACTTGATAGTACATTAATGATTTTACAACCCAGATTCCATGAAAGATTAGGACATTCTAATGTAGTCATGAAACATTATGGCGATCTTCCCTTAGTTCAATGTTATGCTTCTCAACTAAATCAGGTATTTATGAATATTATTAGTAATGCGATTGATGTTCTCAAAGAACGGGAAAATAATTTATCTAAAGCAGAACGAAAAAATAATCCTAGCCAGATTATAATTCAGACTCAATCTATTAATAATGATTGGATTCAAATCAGAATTAAAGATAATGGTACGGGGATCAATGCCGAAGTGAAAAAACAGATATTTAATCCTTTCTTTACTACCAAACCTGTAGGAGAAGGTACAGGTTTAGGATTATCAATTAGTTATCAAATTGTGGTTGATAAACATCGCGGTAGATTAAATTGTATCTCTGTACCCGGAGAAGGAACAGAGTTTATTATTGAAATTCCCACTAAATTGTATCAACCAGTCGGATAAATTTGTAAGGACTCAGGAGTTCAGAAAGAAGAAGAAAATTACCTCTTGCCTTCTGTCACCTGTCACCTACCATATTATTGACTATTCCTATAGTATTTAAGAGTAAGTCCGCCCCAAAGCGAATGGGATCGGTACAAGGTAGACCTGTTTGCGTTGTGGTTTGAGCGATCGCATTTTTTGCCTCCAATTCACCTAAATTCCTAGTATTCAAAGCTATTCCCACCACAGGAACGCGACCAAAAGCCCCCGCACCACTAGCCACCATTTCATACATCCGAATTACCTCTAGTAAAGGAGGAATAGGAATATTGGGATTATTACGGTTATGGGTTTGTTCTGCTTGATGCACTAAAATTAAATGTGTGGGTTGAGAACCGCGAATTAAAGGTAAAGTTGCCGTTGATCCAGGGTGTAAAAGCGAACCCTGCCCTTCAATATGCAGAATGTCATAGTGCTGACCAAAACGCATTACTAACTGTTCCACCGCACCAGCAGCAAAGTCTACTCGCACAGCGTCTAAAGCTACTCCGTCCCCTTCCAACATTAATCCGGTTTGACCGGTAGCTAAAAACTTAGAACGTAAACCCCGCCGTTTACCCGCCCTGTGTAATTCCAGACTGGTGGACATTTTACCAATGGCCATATCCGTTCCCACCGTTAACACCCGCAGACAGGGTAAAGTCCGCGCCATTGCCGATGCAACATCCAAATTAGCCGGCTCTTTGCGTACATCCCAGATTAATTGTCCTGGTTTGAGGAGCGCGTTTAACTCCGGTATATTTGCCAATGGTGTATGTAATCCATTTACCAAAGACATTCCCGCTGTCAGAGCATCTTTAACATCTACCCAATAATCATCAGGAACAGCCCCACCTTTGGGGGCAATGCCAATCACTAACACATCCGGTTTATACTGTAAGGACGCGGCGAGAGAATCCACAATTGGCACATCCCGTTTAATACCTGTTAACTCAACTAAAGATTTACCTACAGATTCTCTGTCAATTACAGCCACAATCTGAGATTCGCTGTAGCGTAAAATTGATAACCCCGTTTTTCCCTGAACTCCCGTCACTCCTTCATGGAGGAGAATTGCTATTCTTTGATTAAGCGACAGACGCACTATATTTCACTCCCAAACCAGGTAAATTATTTGGCACAAGTCGGCCATGTTCAAGAATTGCACCACTAAAAGGATCATCAATTAAATTCAGATGACTATCTAAATCTAAATAGTCAGCTAGTGGTGCAAGTTGTAAAGCAGCAGTATTAGCTAGAGAACTGTCAGAATAACAGCCAAACATTACTTGTAAACCATGGGCTTTAGCTGTATGTACCATTCGTATAGCCTCGGTAATTCCCCCAGATTTCATTAACTTGATATTTACTCCATTTACATAGTCAGCTAATCCGGTAATATCCGCACTGGTAAAGCAACTTTCATCTACAAAAATTGGTAATGGTGAATGTATTTTTAACTCGGCTAAATTAGCTTCTTCACCCCTAGCTAAAGGTTGTTCTACATACTTTATCCCCAGATCGGCTAACCACCCACACATACTGATAGCATCCGTTAAACTCCAGCCACCATTGGCATCAACAAATACATCCTTTCCCCCTGCTTCTGCCTGTACTGCTAACAACATTTCCTGATCTGCGGTGATTCCAGCCGGAGAGCCTAATTTTACCTTGAATAACTGCACATCCATAAATTCTAACCAGTCCCGTGTCCTGGACTTCGCACCTGCTGGGGAATTAATCCCAATGGTGACAGAAGTTGGAACTATAGCATTTTTATCCAGTCCCCATAGTTGCCATAAAGGTAAATTCACCCGCTTACCTAACCAATCATGTAATGCCATATCCAAAGCCGCCCTAACCGCAGAAGGAACTTGCATTTGTTCTAATACTGCCTCAATTTCTTGATGTTGCCAAGGGCTAAATTTTTGCAACCTAGGTGTAATTTGCTGCAAAGTTTCTTGGATTTGTTCAGTAGATTGCCGATGGTTGCCCACACCAAAAGGCGACGCTTCCCCCCAACCTATAATTTCCTCGTCGGTAATTTGTAACCAGATATTTGTTGTTTGTGAGGTAGTACCGCGACTAATTGTTAAGGGAAATCTTTTATTCACAGTAAAGGTTTGAAAACTAATTTTCATATAAAAAAGAGTAAGTCTTCAATAAAATTATGGTAAAAACTGGGGAAAAGCACAAGCTAGAAAACCTTCATTCTTGCATCTTTCCCCACACTACTTATTAACCACTAATTTCTAAATCTTCGTAATAACTATTTATTTAATATAGCGTTATGCACTTGAATGAGATACAGAATTTACCTAAAAAACTATACACTCTCATGACTTTCAACTCTGTTCCCTGTTCCCTGTTCCCTGTTCCCTGTTCCCTGTTCCCTGTTCCCTGTTCCCTGTTCCCTGTTCCCTGTTCCTTGCTACAAACTATACAAATAATAATAGGGTAGGTAAGACCCACCCTAAAAACTATCAGATTTCTAGATATTTATTTTCCCACTAATAGAGATTTTCTACCTAATGATGGTGATGATGATGAATAGCTGAATGTGAATTAACGGCCATTCCTTCCGTTTCCATCAACTCAGCAATATGGGGATTTGCCCAATTAGCTACCATTGCTAAAAATTCTGGATCATCATTAACACAGGCCATTTGTAAATAATCTACATCTGGATGTTGTTTTTCTAAATCATGAATAATGTGATGGACATCTAACAAAGTTTCATGATTTTCTGTGGCAAAACCAATGGGCATAAATAGAATAACTTTTGCACCCAATTGAATCAAATTTTGAGCAGCTACGGTGGCATTGGGTTGTGTCCATTCAATTAATGGGGTATCGTGGTTCAACCAACCCACAGAAATTAACGGGTAATTGTTAATTAACTTATTTCTAACTAACTCATACATGGCTTGACTTTCATCAATTCCCGATGTAAAGCCCTTAGCTTTGTGGGGACAACCATGATTCATCAACACAATACCAATTTGGGAAGGTAGATAACCTGTAGATAAATCTGTATGGATTTTTTCTTCTACCAAATGTGCCATTAAATCAATATATTCTGGCTCATTGTAGAAAGAGGGAATATATCTTTGGGCTTTTATCCAATGTTCATCACCATCAGCTAATTCCACAAGTGCATTATTCACTTGCTCAATGGCAATACCACTGGTAAAAATGGAATCAACTACTAATAATGGATAAATCAGAAGTTTGCTAAAGCCTTGACTTTTAATCTCGGCTAAAACTTGGTTTGGTAAAAAAGGAGCGCAGAAATTAAAAGCTTTAAAAACTTGAACACCACTACCCCATTTATGTTGTAATTCGTGTTCAAGTCCTGCCCTTTGCCTTTCAAATATCGCATTATGTGGGGAAATAAAATCATGATGCGTGTGTCCCCACTCATGACGATCAAATAATGCCAAAAGCTTGGCTAAAGGGGGATAAATCCAATTAGGAACAGGTGCAAATTTAGCAGTCAGTAAATTTAAAGCTTGTTCGTTATAATTAGCAAAATCTTCATAGCTTTCAACTTCGCCATAACCCATTAGCAATACGGCTACACGGTCTTTACTTGGTAAATGGTCGTGGCCATGGGTAGCGTGCAGTTTTTCCGGGGTTGCAACCACAATGAGTTCCTCAAGATAACCAAAATCAGGAGAGAACCCTAGAAACTCTAGATTATCTCTCTCACTTGGTAGCATAATATCCTATCCAGGGGGATAGGATAAATATAAACATAAAAATATACATTGTCAGGTATTGAACGATCCTAGGACTTACCCATGGACAGGAAATACCAAATAGGGGGTATGACTTTCAGGAATTTAAACCCGATTTTGCGATGATTTTTTAGCGAACTGCTTGCAGCAGTGCTTCACTATCGCTATTGAGCAGAAGTTAATCCCCAAAACCTGAAACGAGGGATTTTGGTTAATCCACATCATGGTGAATTTGTACGGTGCATAAGTCCTAGATCCTGTTGAGTAGGAATTTAATTCCTATAAGCAACAGCAAAACGTTCAACTCCTGCCAAATCAGCATGAATAGAAATATCTCTATAATTACCATTATTTTCTAATAATTCCCGTACCGTTTCCGCTTGTCCTGCCATCATTTCAATCAACCACACCCCACCAGGACGCAAATAATCAGGGGAAACTGCTATTAAATGACGAATATAGTTTAAACCATCTGCACCACCATCTAAGGCTAAATGGGGTTCATGTTTAACCACTTCTGGCTGTAAAGTTAGTACAGTATCACTGGGAATATAAGGCGGGTTTGATATCATGCCACTAAACTGACCTTTGAGGAATTCTAGGGGTTGCCACCAAGAACCTTGATAAAATTCAATCCGTTCTCTAAAACCTAAATTTTCAGCGTTGGTTTGTGCAACTCCTAAAGCTGCTGGACTAATATCTACTGCATGAATTGTAGCATTACTGAATACTTCTACTAGTCCTAGAGCGATCGCACCGCTACCAGTTCCCAAATCTGCCCACTGTCCTGCTTTGATTTCATCATTAGCGGCAGCTACAGCCAAATCAATTAATATTTCTGTTTCTGGTCGAGGAATTAAAACTGCATCAGAAACTGTGAGTTGAAATTTCCGCCAAGAGGTGATCCCAGCAATATATTGTATTGGTAAGCTGTCATTTAATCGTCTTTGCCACAAGTTTTCTAATTCTGTGAAAGACAATGAAATGGAAATTTGCTCCCAGGTTTTGAAAGTTTCTAAACGTAAGGTTAATCGGTCTAAATTAGCTATTGTTTCTAATAGCCAATCTATCTCTTTGGGAGATATATCCACTGCTATGGCAGCTTGAATTGCCGCATTTCGCCACTGCCAAAGTTCTAAACCAGAAACTATTTGATTTGGCTTTAACATAGTTAACAGGGAACAGGGAACAGGGAACAGGGAACAGGGAACTCTAACTGGGAACAGGGAACAGGGAACAGGGAACTCTTAACTGGGAACAGAAAAATTTCCTTCTGCCTCCTGCTATACTTACATTATTTTTTCTTCGGTTGGTTCTGAACGATAGAACGAATAAATTCGATTGATTCCCGTGATGGATACAACAAAATTTTGTTAACAGTCGGATCATTACTACTGTTGAGAGTATCAATTACTCCATACAAATCTACAACTTGGATTTCTGTATTTGCTGCTTCTTGGGGTTTAGCTTTTTTGAACTCTTCTAAAAGAGCTAATGCCTGTTCTTTTTCAAAGTAGAAAGGAATTAAACGTTGATTACCTTGGGGAATGGTTAAATAGCTATTTCCTTGTTTGAATTTTGGCACAAATAAGGGAATACCATTAAATTGCTGACCTTTACCGTCTTTATTAACCATATTTCTGGCTACATCAACTTGTTGTTTTGTCGGCACTAAGGTAAAAACTACATTGGAGTCTTTTTTCTTATTATTTTCTAAGACTAATTTATAGTAATCTGCTAAAGAAACAGGTCTAACCTGAATAGTGCTGGCTAACTGGGGATTTTCTTTTTTCAGTCTACCGTCTAGAAAAGTTTGAGCATCTTTTTTACTCAGAAAAAAGCCTATTTGCGAAATAGTTTTAGAGTCATTTTTTCTGGAGATGACGACAAATTCTCCTTGAGGATTGGTCAGTGTAAAAATGGGTACTTCCTGTAAGGTTTTGACTACTTGCTCCTGTGGTAGTGCCAAAGCTTGCATATTATTCATGCCTGATAGTCCTGCAAACATGACGCTACTTGCTAGACTCAGTGTTATACCCCAACGTACTAATAATTTCATGATTACTCCTTGTGTTAATTCTGTAGCCCCAGCCAAAAGTTTTACAGTCATATTATATTTCTTCGCCACGGATAAGTGATATCCTGATGTTTTGAATATCACAAATGACGGGGAAGAGGTGATGAGTTAACAATTACCCATTTAAACTTGACTCTGTAGTAGGTAAGTATAGGGTTCGTCTAGAGATTGAACGGTACTAGATTTGATGGTATCTAAATAACGTAATAAAAACTGGACTTGTTGATAATTGGGACGATAGGAAAGATTACCTTGTTTCTCAACTAGGGGAGAATTTCCTGGTTTCAAGGAAGCTATGGTTATGTAATCAGGGTTTTCTTGAGAGTGATGGGTTAACCACAGACTGTCTGAAGGTGCAGGAATTAAACCGGATGGTAGTTCACCTTCTAAGAAAGCTAATAATCGCTGTTGACAGTTGCGGGTATTTATACCACGACTTTCAAATAACTGCAAGACTTCACCAAAGGATAGAGTCCGGTTGGGTAATATTTTCAGCAATTCCGAGAACAAGAAATAGTCTGTGTATTGTTGTCTAGATATGTCTAGAATTTGGGGATGTAATGGTAACATCGCTAAACCTAATGCAACGCGGCTACAGTTAGGAGCGCCATTTTCACCGAGATATGAATCTTGAATAATTTTGGCATTGGGTAGTTTTTGCCGTAACCAACGGTTGATAGTACCAACGGAAGCTACTCCACCGCTAAGGATGGCTTGGTTAATGGCTTCGGTGGGAATACCACGAGCTACTAATAATTTATTCAGTTCTCGGTTGAGACGACGGACAAAGGGGACAAATACTTGGCTTTCTAAGTCTCGACGCTGTAATACCCAGCGCTGATCTGCTAATTCTAGGGTAAAGCTTTCTTGATGCTGGAGGATTAATTTCAAAGCTAAGGCTGCATCTAATAAGGCTTGTCCGAGCAGGGAACTTTCTAGACGTTGTTGGAAGATTATTCGCGCTTGTGTATCTGGTTCTCCTACTTTTGGTAATGTGAGTGTTTCTAAACCTAAACTAGAAAATTGCATTTGGTCTAAACCAGGAATAGAGGGTTGCCAATTCCAAGGATTAGTGTTAGCAGATTGATTATTAGATTCTCCTGGTTGAAGGGTTTGGCGCGATTTTGGTGGTAGTAGTAATTGACAAATAATATCCTGTTCCATGCCTTTGCCGGCATAGGCAAAATTGTGGAGCATGAAATGGTTATGTGTTAATTCGTCTAAATTTGCTGGTATGTCTACTAAGGACATTTCTGTGGCGATCGCCCCAATATTGATGGCGAGGGTATTACCTAATAGAGGATAATCGCTAGTTTTAAGAATTTGTAAGTTCTCATTATTGGTGATGTTGACTGGTTGACCATTAAAAGTGTCTAATTCTGGAAGTAGGGAGGCGATCGCTTCTTCAACAAAAAAGATTTGTTGAGCATGGGAAACCAGTTTACTGGTAATAATAGCTTCCCGAATATTAAAGCGATATTGTTCTGTCCAATTAGAAGGACAACTACAAATCACACCAGAGATATTTTTAATGACTGTGGAGAAATTGGCGTGATTCATTCCCAAAGCATTGGCAATTAATGCGGGTGTGGTGCTTGTTTGACTCGATCTCAATGTTAAGAGTAATTTTGAGAGCGATCGCACAACCCAAATTAATGGACCGGCACAAAATTCATTTAACTGTAACATTGGTTCCCATTTTTGCCGTTCTTGTTGGTAGGGAACTGCTATTTGTAAAAAAGGCTTTAACTGGGCTGAACATATATGGGGAACAGCCGCTTCTCCCGAATTTTTCCCCTGATTTGATGCTGAATTATTTGGCAAATAAACTTCCGCAGGTAAATGAAATGATTGCTGAAAAGTAGAACTTCCATCTTGCTGTTCTGCTGACCAATAAATTGGATAAATTACCAATTTTGACCGATTTAATAAAGCTGCAGAAATACCAGTTGTGCCAATATCAATCCCTAAATACCAAGTGGGATCTACATGATGTCTGTCCACCAAATCATTATTACCATCATGAGGAATGGAAACTTGAGAAGCGGTAATTGGTGACTGCTGATTGGTAACTGGAGACTGAGAAAAGGTTTCTTTTTTCGCTTCTATATATGTTGGAGTTGTGGAACTCGAATCTGTTTCTGGACTGGTAACTATAGTTATATTATCTGTCTGAGTTTCAGTTTTTAATTCTGGTGTGGGTAAGGGGAGAGAATTTAATGGTTGATCAAAATTAGCTAAATCTTGATCTAATTGTTGTAACTGTTGTGTATCCAAAACAATTCCAGGAATTGCCGGGCTATCATTATCTACTAACGAGCGTAGATTTTCCTCCGCCTGGGCTGGGATATAATTATCTAACTGATTCTGTAATGATTCTAATGGTACTTGTTCATCAACAGTATCAATTAATAAATCAGTTAAAACCGTAATTATATCACCACTATTCTCATCAGTTTGAATAGGTTCTAATTGATTTGGTGCTTGAGTTTCTAAGCTATTATTTATTGTTACTGGTAAATCATTTAATTGTGTATCAGTTATTATTTCATTTATATTAGTAACTGTTTTCTCATTAATTTCTGTTATCAACAAATCATTATTTAAAATTTCTGAATTACTAGATAAACTAATATCTTTACTTATGATGGTTTCATCCAATAATGATAAATTTATTGGTACAGAAATTTCTGTATTTGCATTAAAGAAACTGGCATAAAGTTCATCTACTTCATCCGTACTTTGTGCAGGTTGATATTCTTCTGACTGTGGCGGTTGTGCTAATAATTCTGTATATAATGTAATTGGTTCTATATCTAAAGGTTGACTTTCTAGAGATTGACTCTCCGGAAGTACATTTTCTGTATTGGTTGCTTCTATGATAGAACCAGGGGCGACTAAAGGTTTATTTCCAGTGGCTAAATTATTTGATTCTTCTAGTAGTGATGATGGAATAGCACGAACATTTACACTAGAAAGCACAGGTTCATTCACCAAGACTTGCTGTTGTAAATACTGGGTCAAATTATTGAGAAAATTCGCCATTAATTGCTCACCTTGCATCCCTTGATTGTGCATTTTTGCTAATGCTTGGGATAAGGATTCATAATAAGTATTAATATTCCGTTCTAAGGCTTCAAAAACAATATTGACAGTTCCATCTAGCGCGAGTAACCTTTGATCTAAGTTCCGGGCAAAATTAGTCAACTGCTCGATTTTATCTGCTGATTCCAAAATAGGTGCAATAGCAGAAGTAACAGCTTCTAAATTTTTTTGATCAGGATTAGTTGTGATACTAGTATATGATTTGAAATGGGGTACTAAACGACCCATGAGAACTTCTAAAAATTCAGCAATTATCTGATCTTGATTTGCCAATTGCTGACTTAAAGAATAGTTTTGTAGTCGCTTTTGCTCTAATTGCCTAATTTCCTGAATCAGACTGGCTCGTTCTGCTAAAAGTTTGGATAATTCTGCTTGCAATGGCTGAAGTACAAAATTGAGTTGTTCTTGTATTTGTAATGTCTGAATACTAGTTGCTTCTTGTTCCAATAAAAAAGATTGTGATGCAGAATCAACATTACTATTCTCTTTAAATTGCGTAATCAGGGCTGATAATCCTGTTTTAACAGATTGGTTAGGGATTTCCTGTAAAACTTGATTCTGGGATATTTGCTCTTCATCTAGCTTGCTTAATAACTCACGAACACGCTGCAATATTTCTTTTTCTTGTTGTCCTTGATTAGAGAGGAATTTAGAAAGACCCTTACTACTTTGAGATAGTAATTGATCAATTTCTACAATTAGTTGCTTAATTTCATTAGTATGGGGAGTCACGTTAAATTACCTTAATGAGAAATGTACATTGATTTTGAAGGGCTTGACAATTACGGAAGTTTTGATTATTAAAATTTTTACTTCACACGTATCAAAATAAATGATGTAATTGGATGTTATGGTAATCTGAATTTAATTAATGAATTTACTCATGAAGACAGGTAATAGGCAAGGGTATTCATAAAAATGACAGTGGATAAGGTTTTTTCGCCCGTAGCGTAGACCCAGAAGTGTTGAATCCTGCAATAAAACCTTACGGTGTTTGGGTTTTACCCTGGTAAAATCCCTTGTCTATTGAGAATAGAGTCATTAACTGCTCAAATTTGGTATTATCAATGCCAATGCACAACTTGGACAACATCATCAAAATCTTAACATTTAACACTTCTGTAAGATTATTCCTAATAATTCTTATTTTCTATCCTTGATCAGAAAATAAGCTCAGTGTAAACCTGGCATTTGGCAATAAGTCCTTAAATTTAGAATTATCTTGCCTTGATCCAGTGGATTTTCTGGTAATGTTGTTAAGTTTTATTGCGCTAAATCTCTGTTAAAGGCGGTTGTAATTTGATAACGTCAGTTTAAAATAACAATCTTGTGATGATGATAGCAGCTTTAATAATAAAGATGTGGTGATGGAAGAAAGACATAATTCACATAATGTGGCTCACAGATGGATGGTTTCCTCACCCTTTTTTCAAGGGTTGCCAGAATCTGGGGTCGAGAAAGCTCTCACTCATCTTGTTACCCGTACTCATCCAGCTAATCAAGTAATTTTATTGGAAAATGATTGGGGTAGTTCTGTATACTTTATTGTAGATGGCTGGGTAAAAATCCGCACTTACAATTTAGATGGTAAGGAGGTAACACTGAATATTATTGGCAAGGGAGAGTTATTTGGAGAAATGGCGGCATTAGATGAAGTCCCTCGTTCTACTGATGTAATTACTCTCACTTCTACTATGATTGCGAGTGTACCAGCCCATGATTTTCTGAATTTGCTACAAACAGAACCTTTAGCGGGGATTAGATTGGCACAGTTAATAGCTAGAAGACTGCGGCAGGTGAACAGAAGGTTACGACTACGGGAATCTAATAGTCAATCACGAGTGGCTGATACGTTACTGTTTTTAGCGGAGGGACAAGGAAAAAAAAGTAACACAGGTATGGAAATTCCTAATTTACCCCATCGGGAATTGAGCAGTTTAAGCGGACTAGCAAGAGAAACGGTGACAAGGGTACTGACAAGACTGGAAAAAAAAGGTTTGATCGTGAGAGATCAAGATCATATTCGGATTCCTGATTGGTCAGCTTTGGAAAAAACCATAGTTTAACAGAGTTGTTATGTCATTTTTCGAGCATTGCCAGAAAATTTCTGGCCTGTGCTGTGTGTTTATCTACCTCAAAACAGTGTATGTGCTTTGATTTGCAAGTCCCTAATTTAATTGTGTTGCATGAGTATTGCTGATTCCTTACCAGAAGAACCAGAGACTAATCCATCTTCTGCATCTTCTCCCCCAACCCAGTTACAGCACCAACACCTACAAGTAGAAAGCACCTTGAGGATGGTAGAAACTGCCTTTTTAGCTAGTACGGCTAGTTTAATTTGGTTTATTAATTTCTATTTTCCTTTGGGTCCAGTGTTGCAGATATTTTTCCCTATTCCCATTGCTTTGGTCTATTTGCGTTGGGGTAACCGGGCGGCCTGGATGGCGGCGGTAACTTCTGGGTTACTTTTGTCTGTGTTAATGGGGCCTGTTCGGAGTCTGTTGTTTGTTATCCCCTTTGCCTTGATGGGTGTGCTGTTAGGGGCAACTTGGTATCGTCGTGTGTCCTGGATTGTTTCTATTGTTTTAGGGACATTGCTAGGGACTGTGGGGGTGTTTTTTCGCCTGTGGTTTTTGTCTGTGTTGTCAGGGGAAGATTTATGGGTATATGTAATTAATCAGGTGACAGCGCTGATTGAATGGTTTTTTTTAAAGTTTGAGTTGTTAATGACTCCTAATTTATTATTGATTCAATTAGGAGCGATCGCTCTGGTTGTTTTGAATAATCTTATTTACTTATTTTTAGTTCACTTGACTGCTTGGTTACTTTTTGATCGTTTAGGTAATCCCATTCCCCGTCCTCCTCATTGGGTACAAGTGCTGATGGATTATGAGTAGTCAGAACTATGATTAATATTTACACACAAGTTACCCAAGGTAAAGCATGGTTAAGGCGCTATCGGGGTGCTTTACCAATATTTGCCTGTATTTTAGGATTTACAGAAACTGGGTTAATTCCGGGCATTTCGGCGGCTGGTTTGACTCCAGAGGATCGCCAATATACCGCCTGTGCTGATGCAGAATTTCTCTATTATGGTGCTAAATATCAGCCCCAATACCCCCTACCACCTCTGACTTCTGGGGCTTCTCCGGTGCTGATTTCGCGGGCAATGGTGACTGGTTTAAATATGCCTATTTACTTATTTAATGCCGGTTTACCTAAAACTCCACCTGTGCCATTAATTGATTTGGGTGGTATGCCGGCGCGGTGTTTAAGTGCAGGGGCGGCTATGGATATAGATATGGTTAAATATTTACTAAAACAAGGATTACGCTGGGGTTCTAAATTAAGTTCTCAAGTTTCTACTGGAGGATATGTAATTTTAAGTGAGTGTGTTGTTGGTGGGACAACAACGGCTTTAGCGGTGTTAACAGCGTTGGGAATTGATGCTGTTGGTAAGGTTAACAGTAGCCATCCTGTGTGTAATCATCAACAAAAATGGGATCTGGTGCAAGCTGGTCTGGCAAAAATGCCTTTGTCTGCTGATCCTTTAAAAATTGTGGCTGCGGTAGGTGATCCCATGCAGGTGGCGGTGGCGGGAATGGCGATCGCTGCCAGTCGAAATTGTGGGGTATTATTAGGTGGAGGCACGCAAATGTTGGCAGTTTATGCTCTGATTCAAGCGATCGCACACACCTATTCTTTACCTTGGCAACCAGCAGAAATTGTCATCGGTACAACCCGTTGGGTAGCTGAAGATCCTACTGGTGCAACAGTTAATTTAGCCCAAATTCTAGGCGAAAATAGCCTCCCTTCCTTATTAGCCACACAATTAAGTTTTGCTAATTCCCAATATCCCCAACTTCAAGCCTATGAACAGGGTTTTGTTAAAGAAGGTGTAGGTGCCGGTGCAGCTTGCATTGCTGCCTGTTTAAGTCAAGATTGGCGGCAAAATCAACTTCTAGCAGCTATTGAATCTCAAATCGCAGAAATTAGCAGTAATTAATAAACCCGCTGTCTGACTAACTGTTCTTCTAAGGCTGCGATTCGATGATAGGCCGCAGTCAATTGAGTTGTTAGCCGTTGAATTTGAATTTCAGGTGTTACTTGTCTATTTCTGCTCTGATAGTTCATTTCTGAATAAACCAAACCATCTATCAAAACATCTTCATGTTCCAATGTTTCACTAATATTTACATCTTCTATTAACTTATAGGCTGGCTGATTGTTGTCCAAATAACCTTCTATTGGTGGTAATTTTTCCGCAGATGAATCTGACAATGCTTCAGATAACCTAATATCTAACCTTTCAATCACTGAGTAGATGGCATCTACCTTATCGCTTAAGACTAGGATTTGTTTTTCTAATGATTCCATTTAATACCTGCATCGGAAAATATTTCTTCTATGTTATTCACTTTACTGACGATTTTAGATATACTTATGGATTATTTAATTTTTCATAGCTTTTTGACTATTCTTAGACTAAACTTTTATCCATAGAGATAAATCAATCATATTGATAAGCTAAACTGGGGGATATTTCATACTTCTACCGGATTTATTCCCAAAACAAAATATTTATGTCTACTATTCAACGGACTTAAGCTGTAAAAGCCTATCGAGATAGTTTGAGAACAAAATAATTTTTAGATAGTTCTATTCACCTACCATACCATCAATGCAGCGACGTTCTTTTTTATTAGGTACAAGTACCTTAGCCATTAGTCAAATCATTACTGGATGCGGAACTAATCAGCAACCACCTTTAAGTATACAGTTATTAAAAGATTCCATACCAGGCCAAGTAGTGAATCAGTTTCGCAAAACTGTCACCGCAGGAGGAAAGTTGAAATTTACCCCTATTAATCAACTTGAGGAATTATTCAAATTATTACAAACTTGGCAGAAACCAGCAAATAATCAACAAGAATGGACTCGTTTTTTACCATTCAATCAAAATCAAAAATCTTCTCCCGCAAATTTAGTTACGTTGGGTGATTATTGGTTACAAGCAGCAATTAATCAAAAACTCATTCAACCCCTAGAAACTACAAATATTAAAAATCTAGGTAAATTACATGAAAAATGGCAAGAAATAGTTAAACGTGATCAACAAGGGAAAATCTGGGGTGTTCCTTATCGTTGGGGGAATACAGTGATTGTTTATAATCAGGAAAAATTTCAACAATTAGGTTGGAAACCAACAGATTGGAGTGATTTATGGCGCAGTGAATTACAAAATCGGATTTCTTTACTTAATCATCCTAGAGAAGTTATTGGTTTGGTTTTAAAGAAATTAGGTAAATCTTATAATACGGAAAATATTAACCAAATTTCTGATTTAGAAACCCAATTACAAGCATTAAATCAACAAGTTAAATTTTATAATTCTACCAATTATCTAGAACCTTTAATTATTGGCGATACTTGGTTAGCTGTCGGTTGGTCTAATGATATAATTCCCCTGATCAATAGTAATAAGAAATTTGCCGCTGTTGTTCCCATTTCAGGAACAGCAATTTGGGCAGATTTATGGGTTAGTCCCACAGGCGTTAGTAATGATAATTTAACATATCAATGGTTAGATTTTTGTTTACAACCAAATATATCTAAACAAATTGCCTTGTTAACTAAAACTAATTCTCCCATTGACAATAATATAGGAGTGGGAGATATTCAGTCCCAGTTACAAAATTTGTTAATAACTAATCCAGAAGTTTTTGCCAAAAGTGAGTTTTTGCTTCCCTTACCAGTAAAAACTATGCAACAGTATGAAGATTTATTTAGTAGAATAAATATAAATAAATCCCCGATTTCTTTAAGAAATAGAGGATAAAATGTTATTGAATTACCAGTATTAAATTAACGTGAATTCGACTAGCCTCACCCCGCAAGGGGAGATGTTTACCAGGGGTTAAACATTATTGGTCGAATTCACGTTAAATTAAACAGTAGCTAACTCTGGTGTAGGACGCTTGCTGTTGCGAATATTCTTGATCGCCTCAGCGTAGTCGGGCGCATTAAACACAGCAGAACCAGCTACAATGGCATTAGCACCGGCTTCTAAAACTTGCCAGGTGTTATTAGCTTTCAGTCCTCCATCAACTTCAATCCAAGGATTTAAACCGCGTTCATCACACATTTGACGCAGTTGGCGAATTTTGGGAACTACGCTAGGAATAAAGCTTTGTCCACCGAAACCTGGGTTAACGCTCATAATTAGGACTAAATCACATAGTTCCAGTACATACTCAATTAATTCTAAAGGTGTACCGGGGTTTAAAACCACTCCAGCTTGTTTACCGAGTTCTTTGATTTGTCCTAAAGTTCGGTGTAAGTGAGGGGAAGCGTTATGTTCCGCATGGACAGAAATTATATCAGCCCCAGCTTTTGCAAAACCTTCTACATACTTTTCAGGTTCTACAATCATCAAATGGACATCTAAAGGTTTAGTTGTAATTGGACGAATCGCCTCCACAACCAGAGGACCTATTGTAATATTAGGTACAAAACGTCCATCCATTACATCAACGTGAATCCAATCTGCTCCCGCTTTGTCCACAGCGCGAATATCGTCACCCAGACGACTAAAATCGGCTGATAGGATAGATGGAGCAATAACTATAGGCTTTTGAAGTGAATTTTGGGTCATGGCTAGTGGATTTTTAAGCTTTTCGTCTGTAAGTATTGTAACAAAATATGGAGAAAATTATTAAAAATTAATTCAAAATTCAAATTTTCCAGAAAACTGCTTTCTTGTAACTTACCCACAATTGGAGGCAACGTAGAAATAATTCACTATTTCCTATTCCCTGTCACCTATTCCCCCAAAATATGAACAAACACTGCCTAATTTTCTGGAGTTTAGGATTTTCTTGCTTGACTTTACCTGCTGTTGCTGGGGTGAAGTTAGCAAATTTTTTAGGTGCTAATGGTATTAATGCGCTTGGTCTAAATCAATCTCCATATAATTTGACTGGGCGCAAAATTGCTATTGGTCAGGTAGAAATTGGTCGTCCGGGGATGTTTGGCTTAGATAAAGCAGTATCTAAAAATCGTGCTGTATCTCCATTTGCAGTGTTTTCACGCAATGTTCCCGCTAAGTCAAATATTAATGTCGACCCCCATGCTTATAATGTGGCTGGGGTAATGGTGAGTCAAGATAAGGCTTTTCCTGGTGTTGCACCTAACGCGCGACTATATTCTTCTGCTGTGGGATCTGTCAAAAAAATCGGTCAACCAGAGGAGTGTTTGTCAGCACAACATATTGCTTTACAAAATGGTGGTGATGTGCGGGCGATTAATTTTAGTTTTGGTGAACCCCTGGAACGTGATCCTCGACCAGAAGCTATTTTAGATGGTAATGCTTTACTAACATTATGTATTGACTGGTCTAGTCGTGTTCATGATGTTGTATATTCAATTGCTGGTAATCAAGGCAAAGGCGGGATTCCCATTCCTACAGACAATTTTAACGCAATTAATGTGGCTTTTTCTTCTGAACGAGAGGGAATTTTTAATAAAGTTCATGTTTCTAATTTAGCGAGTATTAATCAAGGTATAGAAAATCTCTTGCTTGGAAAAGAATTTAATATTGGTGGCAGAAGAGCAATTAATATAGTTGCACCTGGTACTAATATTCCTTTACTTAATCCTGATGGTAAGTTAAATAAATCTACAGGTACGAGTTTTGCTGCACCACAAGTTACTGCCACGGTAGCATTATTACAGGAATTTGTGGATAGACAATTGCGAAGGAAACAAGTAAATTGGACTATTGATGCTCGTCGTCATCAAGTAATGAAAGCAATATTACTCAATTCAGCCGACAAAATTAAAGATAGTGGTGATGGTTTACGGTTGGGAATGACAAGGACTTTAATTGATAAACAAAATCAAGATTGGTTAGCTTCTGATGCTTATAAAAATAGCCTAATTCCCCTAGATGCTCAAATGGGAACAGGTCACCTAAATGCTTTTCGAGCTTATCAACAATTAAATGCTGGTCAATGGAAATCTACTACACCAGTTCCGCCCATTGGTTGGGATTATGGTACTATTAATGCTAATTCTATTCAAGAATATATTTTAGCAAGGAGTTTGAAACAAAATAGTTTTGTCGCTATTACCTTAAATTGGGATCGTTTAGTGGAGTTGGATGATAAAAATAATAATCAAGAATATGATCTTGATGAAACATTTATCAACAAGGGGTTAAATAATCTTGATATTTATTTAGTTAAGGACAATGGCAAAAATAATCAAGTTGTTCTTTGTCAATCTGTGAGTGAAATTGATAGTGTGGAACATATTTTTTGCCCAGTTCCCACTAACGGTAATTATAAAATCCGGGTGCAATTTCAGAAACAGGTTAATGAAGCTAGTCAACCTTATGCTTTAGCTTGGTGGACTGTAGGTGAAAGGTAATAGGCAACTTGATTTATTTTAGCAATACCACTCAAAATAATTTTTCAGTGGGATAAAGCTTTCCTAGTTTCATAAAGTACAAAATTATCCACATTTATCTGAGGTTATCTGCGTTTAATTATTAAATAGTGGCTTTAAACGTTTATAAAGACGTTCCGGCGGAACGTCTCTACCCTCTTTACTGGAGATGTCTAATGATAATTATGTATATTGAGCAGATATGTAGCTACTCAATCTTAAGTATAGGATTTTATATAGGTATATGGTTACTCTATACCTAGCCAAGGAGAAAACTTATAAAGAAATTGTTAAAAAGTTTAGTACAATGACATCATCAACCAATAAGTATTTTTTCCTATTGACATGATGGCGGATCACTTTCCTTGGCTTACCGCGATTGTCCTATTTCCCCTCCTAGCATCCTTTCTGATTCCTGTATTGCCTGATAAAGATGGCAAACTTGTGCGCTGGTATGCACTGGGTGTAGGTCTGGCTGACTTTATTTTGATGTGTTATGCCTTTTGGCGGCATTACGATGCTACTAACACCAGTTTTCAACTTGTCGAAAATTATGTCTGGATGCCTCCTTTAGCCTTAAACTGGGCTGTTTCCGTTGATGGTATTTCAGCACCCCTGGTACTTTTGGCCGGTTTTGTTACTACCCTAGCAATTTTTTCGGCTTGGCAAGTTGATCGCAGACCAAAGTTTTTCTATTTTCTGATGCTTGTGTTGTATTCTGCACAGGTCGGCGTATTTGTTGCCCAAGACTTGCTGTTATTTTTCATTATGTGGGAAGTTGAACTAATTCCCGTATACTTACTAGTCTCTATTTGGGGTGGACAGCGACGGCGCTATGCAGCGACAAAGTTTTTGATTTATACCGCAGCAGCATCTATATTTATACTGATAGCAGCCCTAGCACTAGGTCTAAATGGCGGCACAAATTTAACTTTTGATATTGCACAACTGGCACATAGAGAATATCCTCTAGCTTTGCAACTTGTACTATATGCAGGTTTGTTAATTGCCTTTGGCGTAAAATTGGCTATTTTCCCCTTCCATACTTGGCTACCTGATGCCCACGGAGAAGCATCTTCTCCCGTATCTATGATTTTGGCAGGTGTGTTATTGAAAATGGGTGGATATGGGTTAATTCGCCTAAATATGGAACTTCTGCCCGATGCCCATATTTATTTTGCCCCGGTTCTAGCTATTCTGGGTGTTGTCAATATTATCTATGGTGCTTTAAATTCCTTTGCCCAAACGAATATGAAACGGCGTTTGGCTAACTCTTCAATTTCTCACATGGGTTTTGTACTATTAGGAATAGCATCTTTTACAGATTTGGGTATCAATGGCTCAATGTTGCAAATGATATCCCATGGTTTAATTGCTTCGGTGTTATTCTTCCTGGCGGGTGTCACTTACGATCGCTCCCATACAATGGTAATGTCAGATATGGGCGGTATTGGTCAAGCCATGCCAAAAGTATTTGCTCTATTTACAATGGGAGCAATGGCATCTTTAGCTTTACCGGGAATGAGTGGTTTTGTTGGTGAACTTTCGGTTTTTGTCGGTGTTACCAGTAGCGATGTTTACACTTCCACATTCTGCACCGTCACAGTTTGTCTAGCTGCTGTAGGTGTTATTCTCACACCTATCTATCTCCTTTCCATGCTGCGTCAAGTATTTTATGGTTCTGATGCTGCTTTGATCTGTGATATTAATAACAGCAGTTATGAAAATCAGGAAGATGAAGGAACGGCTTGTTTTGGTACTGATTGTCTGTTGCCCGGCCAATCCCTTTATACTGATGCCAGACCCCGTGAAGTATTTATTGCCGCTTCTTTTCTCGTTCTCATTATAGGCATTGGTTTATATCCCAAGGTGGCTATGCAAATGTACGACGCAAAAACTGTAGCTATCAATGCTAAAGTTCGTCAATCTTACACTATCATTTCCCAAAGCAATCCTAGCATTTATGGCTATGGATTTTTAAATCACCAAGTTGCCAGAACTGAATTAACACCTGTTTTAGGGACGTTAAAATAGAAGAGTACAGATCCCCTGTTTGAGAAATTGGGGATCTAATTTTTCACATTCAATGAGAGTAGAAGCCGTGATAGCAAACTCAGCTAATCAATTAACCTCAGTTTTTCGTCTGTCTCCCCTAATTCGGATTACACTGTTAAGTCTATATTTAGCTTTGACAGTACCTTTACCTTTTTTGGCGAAGGTAACAGCCGCACCTATTCCACCATTATTTTTATGGGTGGGGATTTGTTGCGGCTTTGTTTTGTTATATGCAATTTTGACTGAAAGAGTTATCTTGGATGAAGAAGGGATTAAAGTCACTTACCCTGTTTGGGTTCCCCGGTTTTTCCGTCCTGGTTGGAGTTTATCTTGGTCAGAAGTAAAAGCACTAAAACCGCGCACTACTGGTCAAGGCGGGTTAGTCTATTATTTCCTGAGTCAAGATGGCAAAGCTTATTTATTGCCCATGCGTGTCTCTGGATTTGCTAAGTTTATCAATATTGTCCAAGCAAAAACAGGTATTGACACCACAGATGTTCGTCCCTTCTCACAACCTTGGATGTATATAATTTTATTAGGTTGTACTATACTATTACTTTTGGTAGATGCCTGGACTATTCAAACTGCTTTGGTAATTGGTAATTGGTAAGCATCTTCTCCCTACTCCCCTGCTCTCTTCCTTATGCTCAGGCTAGAATCTGTTAATCTCTGTAGACGATTACAGCATCAACAGCAACACCCGATTTTACAGGATATTTCCTTTGGGGTATCACCTGGCGATCGCTCGGCTATTGTTGGCGAAACTGGTGCTGGGAAAACTTTCTTATTACGCCTCATTAACCGTCTCAGTGAACCCACTAGCGGCAAAATGTATTTCCAAAATCAGGAATATCGTCAAATTCCCGTGATCCAACTGCGTCAACAGGTGATGCTTGTACAACAAGAATCTAAGCTGTTAGGGATGACAGTTGGCGAAGCCTTGGCTTATCCTTTAATTCTGCGTCGTTTACCTAAGCAAACTATTCAGGAAAAAGTCAGTTATTGGCAAGAACAACTGCAAATTCCTGAACAATGGTTAGGACGAACTGAGGTACAACTTTCTGCTGGACAAAGACAGTTAATTGCGATCGCTCGCGCCCTAGTCACCCAACCCCAGATTTTACTCTTAGATGAGCCTACATCAGCCTTAGACGCTGCCACATCTACTCACTTAATCAACATCCTCAAACAACTAACTCAAACCCAATCTACGGCGATTTTGATGGTCAATCGGCACATTGATTTAGTTCAAGAGTTTTGTACCCATCTCTTACATCTTCAGCAAGGTCAATTACTGGTAAATCAACCTGCCTCTGATATAGATTGGGACAAATTAGCATCTAGCCTCATGCAAGCAGAAACTCAAGTAATAGCAGAATGGACTTGATTAACTCTGAATTAACCCCTGTTCATCTTGCTTTTTGCATCTTGTCTTGTTCCCTGTTCCCTTGAATTAAGAACTTTGAGTAGTTAATACAGGCAGTTGATTACTAAATCGCTCCCTTGGTAATTTAGTTTGTGTTTGGGGAATGTTGGCATTCAAAATTTCCATGTTAAATCTGTATCCAACATTGCGGATAGTTTGAATTAAGCTAGGTTGACGTGGATCAAGTTCCACCTTCTTCCGCAGGGACAAAACATGGGTGTCAATCGTACGGGGGTTATCAATAGCGTCAGGCCAAGCACGACGCAATAATTCCGATCTACTTAAAGGCGCTCCTCCAGCTTGTGCTAAAACATATAACAAGCTGAATTCCTGGGGTGTGAGGTCAATAAATTCTCCCTGGAAGCGAACACGTCGCTGGACTAAATCAATTTGCAAACTGCCATAATCTAAATAAGCTGGTGCAGTAGGTGTCCGGTTACGGCGGATAATTGCCTCAACTCTAGCTAAAAATTCTTGCATTCCAAAAGGTTTGCTTAAATAGTCATCCGCTCCCGCTTTTAAACCTGTCACAATATCAGCTTCATTAGTGCGAGCAGATAACATGAGAATTAATGGCTGTTGCTGACGATGTAACCAGCGACAAAACTCCACACCATCACCATCTGATAAATCCGCATCTAGAATGACTAGGGTGGGTTGATGGCTGAGGAAAACTTCTTTTGCTTGATAAATACTGGCAGCTTGATGAACTCGGTATTCTAGTTGTTGCAAGTGCCAACCCAACAACGACCTCAGATGGGGATTCCCCTCAACGATTTCAATACAAACCGATCCCACAGTGGCAAGACCCCTTAGCGTTGATGAATTTCAAATTAACAATCTCATGGTTAAGGTTTTGTAGTTGTTGCTACTTCAATGGCCATATTCTTCATACTTACCTCAAGAAAATCTTGCAAAAAATTTATTTTCTATCCTGTTTATAGCAAAGCCAGCCACTTTATTAAATTTTCCTTATATTTCTCTCAATCTTCTCTTAAGTTATTCAGGAACTACTTGAGGACAATTCACTGTTGACTGTTAACTATTCTCCCGTTCTCATCCGTAGCTGATTGATTAACATCTATTTAAAGTTTATTTATGGTGATTTGTCCTACTCCTGAAGAGATATGGTAAACTGAGATCACAATCATCAACCAAAAGGAGTAGCATAAAAATCACACTTGACTACCACCGCAAGTAGATACCATTTGTTATCTATGGCTATGGCAGCTAATAGTTTTTCAAAACTTAATTATACAGATTTATGTGCTAATAACTAAATTTGTATTGCTAAACAACAACGCTAAAAAGTTGGAATTACAACAAATTACTTCCGTGGTTGTGAATATTCACAATTAACCCATTGATAAAAAAACGTAAAAATAACTGACCAAATCTCCATATTTCCGATTTTTTGGCTTAGGATGCAATTAAGTTTTTAGCTGCTGGGGGGTCTCACCCAAGGTGAAATTATTAACTTATTAAGTTAATACATAAGTAAAGAAGTGATACTTCAATTTAGCGTGAATCTTCATCTACAATCTTCATTCCACAGAGACTAATACAGCAGTTATGCTCCAAGACACACAAACCATCCGCTACTACCAAAGACTTACCGACGCCTTCGTCGAATTATGGAATCGCGGTTATCGTATGGATGATATGCGGATGTATTTGGACGGATACCTGGCCGCACTTCGTCATAGCAACGTAATCGAACCTTACTGGATTCATCGGTTAGAAGAGGAAGCCAGTCGCTATTTGTATGATGTATCTAACTTCACCATGGTTCAGCCGGAAGCGGAAAAGCAACATTACTACTAAAGGTGTTGTTTGCTGGAAAATCACCCTAATCACCTATTACCGTTGATGACTATAGCACAATTTTTGCATTTGTCAATGGATTAAAGTAGTATAGAAGTCGGGAAATACTGCAATTTATATAATTTAAGCCCCTCAGTTTTCAGCTACTGAGGGTAGTTCTGCATATATGTAACTTAATATGAGTTTAACCGGGGGTTAAATAAAACTTTAAGTAAAAAAAAATTTATTGTTTAATTTTTACTTGCATACAAAATATGTTAATTTGATTCGAGTATAATTTGTTAGTGTTAATAGCTACTGAGATTTATCAGAAATTAAGGGAAATATGGTGCAAATTCTTGACTCTACGTTAAGAGAGGGCGAACAAACTCCAGGAGTTTATTTTTCTCCAGAAAAAAAAATGGTAATTGCTAAGTTTTTAGATCGGATAGGAGTTGATATTATTGAAGCAGGTAATCCTGCTGTAGATGATGAAATTGCTTTAGGTATCAAGCGCATTTCTCAAGCCGGACTAAAAGCTAAAATAGGCGCTCATTCTCTGTGTAAGATAGATAATGTCAGTCAAGCTTTAGATTGTGGTATTGATTTTTTAGGTGTATTTTTTAGTGTTTCTGAACAACGATTACAACACGATTACAATATTAATTTAGATGTAGCCATTGAAAAAATTATTGAAGTAGTTACTTTTGCTAAAGAACAAAAGCATGACTTATTAATTAGATATACACCAGAAGATACAGTGCGATCGCCAATAAAAAATGTAGTTGCGGCGGCCAGTGCAGCAGTAACAGCAGGAGTAGATATAATTAGCATAGCTGATACTACAGGCTACAGCACACCCTTTGATCCCCAGCGCAGTATGTATTTTTATGTCAAAACTTTAAAAGAGGAACTAAACAAACTTGATTTGTATCCTAAAATAGAAGTTCATTGTCATAATGATAAAGGTTTGGCTTTAGCTAATGCCCTAGATGCCTATAGGGCTGGAGCAGATATTATTGATGTCAGTACCATGGGATTAGGAGAAAGAGCAGGTATAGTTGATTTAGCTGAATTATTGATCAATTTAATAGATTTAGGTGAAGATCAAAAACAATGGCAACTCAATCATCTAGAAGATTTATATAAATTTGTCAGCCACCATTCTCATATTTCTATTCCTCCCCATAGGCCAATCACAGGCAAAAATGCCTTTACTCATTATGCAGGAGTTCATGTTAAAGCTGTAGCCAAAGATGAGCAGTTTTATCAAAGCTTAGATCCCCATATTCTAGGCAAAAAAAGTAGCTTGGCATTAGGGATGCAATCAGGATGTACTGCTGTTGAACTAGCTCTAAAACAGATTGGTAGAGAAGAATTAGCTAAAAATAAAGATTTAGCAAATAAAATTCTCCAAGAAATTAAAATAATTGCTAAAAGAGGAACTCCCATTAACATAGAAAAAGAATTACCCTCAATTGTTTATCGCTGCTGTACTACCATTCATCCCATAACTAATGGAATTACCACTTTTTCTCTTTAAATTAGCCAATTGTGATACAATTTAAAACAAAAACTAACACCTTATTCTGTTTTTGGGATTGGATATTTGGGACATTGTATGTACCAAAACAATATGAAAAGTTAGATTTAGGTTTACCTAGTGAAGAAGGAAAGCAGTTTAATAGTGTACTCAACTTCTATTGGCAACCATTTAAAGCTGTTTTTCACCAGCGCCGAAATCAATAGCCTCTATCCTCACCATATTTGACTAAGAACACCCAATTACCAAAACAAATGCCAAAATAAGAACTAACCTTACCAATTTTTTTGGATGTAAAGATAGCTTTTACATCCAAAAAAAGTCTTCATATATATGCAAATGTTGTCGGTTCAAATAGAGAAAATAAGAATGATATTAAAAATTCAGGAACAGGAATGTAGTGAGATCAAGCAAAAAACACAAGTTACTAGTAAGTGGTGGACTATACTGGGCGTGAGTATTGGTGTATTTATTTTTTCCTTAGATGTTTATATAGTTAATCTGGCTCTACCAATTATGGTGGAATCCCTCCATACTACCTTTGCAATTAGTCAATGGGTGGTATTGAGTTACTTATTAGCAATATCTATTTTTGTCTTGAGTGCTTCTAAATTAGGCGATATGTTGAGCAAAAAAAAGTTGTACATTATCGGCATGATAGTGTTTACAATTAGCTCTTTGCTATGTGGAGTTGCACCAAATATAGGTTTATTAATAACTTTCCGTGGTTTTCAAGGACTAGGAGCTGCATTTATATCAGGACTGGGAACAGTAATGATTGTAGAAGCTTTCCCAGTAGAAGAACGAGGACTAGGTTTAGGTATTCGGGCTGGAGTTTTTGGTTTAGGAATGATGTTAGGACCAACTATAGGAGGTTTACTAATTAGCATAGGAGACTGGCCTTTGATTTTCTTTATTAATGTGCCAATTGGGATTTTAGGAATTTTAATTGTGGCTTATTTTGTTCCACCTTCTATTGTCAATGGCAAAAAACAGCAGTTTAATGTGATAGGAACAATTTTTTTCACATTAATGTTAACCTGCTTTATCTTAGGCATAACTTTATTAGAAGAACAGAGTTATAACTTCAATATCATTCTGGCTTTGTTATGTTTATCTATTATTTCTTTAGGTATTTTCCTATTCATAGAATCCCGAACTTCAAATCCTATTCTAGACTGGAGAATTTTTAAATCTCTAGATTTAAGCTTAGGTTTAGGGTTGCGATTTATAGGTAACTTTGTGATTGCCGGAGTTATATTTATGCTCCCTTTCTTTTTTCAATGGGTGAAACAGTATTCTAGTAATAAAACAGGTTTTTTCTTAGCAATTCCACCAATTATTATTGTCTTGACAGCACCTATTGCTGGGATCCTTTCTGATAGATTTGGTTCACGAATTATTAGTTTAATTGGGTTAGTATTAATGGCTATTGGCTGCTTATTAATTAGTACCTTTAACACTGAATTAACTATCATTAACTATATGATGGCAATTATTCCCTATGGTTTAGGTGTAGGAATGTTTCAATCTCCTAATAATAGCACCATCATGGGAGCAGCACCTCAAGATAGTTTAGGTATTGCTTCTGGTTTATTATCCTTATCACGAATATTAGGGCAAACTTTAGGTGTACCATTAGTTGGGGGTATATTTTCATTTGTAACTCTGAATAATACAGAATTAATCACTGATGTGACTCATGCGCCCATTGAATCATTAGTTTTAGGGACACAAATCACGTTTGTATTTATTGGTGTTCTTTTACTAATTTCCACAGTATGTGCTATTGGTTTATGGTGGTTTGAACAAAATCAATTAGCCATAAAGGATATTTCATAAAATTAACCTATTTTATATGAAACTGTACATAATTCTCAATTTTTGCACTGGTAAAATATGGGATTTTTTCTCTATTCGAGAGATATCTTTTCTGTGTTGTATAATTCTTGAAGCTTCTTTGTAGGAGTTTCTAAAACTTCTTTCCCGCTTCTAACTTGGATGTTGAATTTATCTTGATTTTTATCAAAAATCACCAATAGAGAGATAGGTCTGGCAATAGTTTGTGTAGTTCCTCGGATTTTAAAACCAGTGACAAATTTACCTTCTGTGGGGACATGAAGAGGTAAATTAGAAGCTTGAATAATTTCCTGTATATCTGCAAGTTTTAAACTAGAAATTGGGGGAATTTTTGCTTCAAGATTGACGAATTTGATTAAATCTGGTTGGTTAATAACAATATCTTCTACTGATTCATATTGCAATGTCATTTTTCCTGCCAAATTATCAGTAATTGCATAAATAGGGACAGAGTATGGAGGTTTTGGTACAGAACCCTGTGCATAGAATAAACTACCCTCTGCGGTGACAGTAATTTGAGATGTATCTGCTAAAGTTTGCAAAGATTGTAGATTAGTAATAGTACTTTTAACAAATACAGAATCCAAACCTAAAATAGATGCTAATTCATTAGCTGTAGGAGGAGGATTAAATTCCATACCAGCACGAATAATAAACTCTTCTAAAACATTAAATTTACGGGGTTCTTTAATAGTTAATTCTAATATATTTTGAGTGACAGTATAACGAAATTGTCGTGCTGCTACAACTGATAAATCAGAATTTTCAGATTCAATTTTATCAACTAGATATTTTAAATTTGCATCAATTTGTTTAACTAGAGAAACAGGAAACATCAATGAACCCCCCATGATGATTAACAGTGTTTGCAATTTCAGAATACATAGTACCCACTCGTCCAGGTTTAGATGTGAATAAATCGTGACAACCAACAATTACTAGTAATTCTTGAGCGCGAGAAAAAGCCACATTTACCCGTTCTGGTTTATTTGCAAATCCCACATCTCCCTGATGATTATTCCGCACCATACTGACAATTACAACAGGTCTTTCCATCCCTTGAAATCTATCAACTGTACCCGTTCTAATTTGCAAAGAAGGGAAAAGTTCAGATTGTAAACGCTCATCAATTTTTCTTAATTGAGCGCCATAAAACGTAATTACAGCTATTTCTTTTCTTGCTTCTCCATTCGCAACTTTATCAACCCAAACA
This sequence comes from Cuspidothrix issatschenkoi CHARLIE-1, assembly GCF_002934005.1. Classification (GTDB taxonomy): domain Bacteria; phylum Cyanobacteriota; class Cyanobacteriia; order Cyanobacteriales; family Nostocaceae; genus Cuspidothrix; species Cuspidothrix issatschenkoi. The sequence continues at coordinate 44,208 of NZ_PGEM01000037.1, forward strand.
TTTTCAAACTGCTGACAAATACTTTCAATCACATCAATTTCTTTAGTGTTAAAAAATGAAGTCCCATTTCGTTCTTCTTGAAACTCCTTTTCTCTAGGGATGTTTACCCAAATTAAATGATGATAAGGTTGAATTATTTCCCCTGCTAAATTATGAGCGCGTTTAGTATCAGGTTCTAAAATCCCACATTCCAATTTACCATGATAAAATTGATTAATTGCTCCCATGATCATGGGGTGCATTCGATATTGAGTATTGAGCATTTTTCTAATGCTTTTATCAGCAGTTTCAAACTGACTTTTAAATAATGATTCTTCTAAAAATTGCAATTCTTCTCTAGTATTACCCATTGTTTGCGCGACTTCTTCCACGGTACTAGTATCAAGCATCGGTGGTAATTGTTTATGATCTCCTACCATGACTAATTTTTTCCCTTTCAACGCGGGAATTAGTAACTCTGGAGGAGTGCATTTACTAACTTCATCTATAATCACAACATCAAAAGATTGAAATTCTTCGGAGAAATTATAATTTGCAGCTTGAACACAAGTAATACCGACAACGTTAGCATTATCTAAATAAATTCCTCTTAAATCTTTGCTATCTTGTTCTGAAGGTTGACGTAATTTTGTAATCCAATCTCTCACAAAATTTTGATATTTGTACAAATAATTTTCTTCAGTTTGTAGTTGTTTTTCCCAAGCATCAAATTTATTTTTGATTTTACCTAAACATCCTAAATCGAATAAGTCATCATTAGGTAATTCTGGTTTCAATTTATCGGGTATGGTTTGCCAAATTGACTGCCACCAATTCCGTTCTATAATTAAACTATCTGGTAACTGTAATTTTAATTGTTGTTCTATATCAGCTATTTTGATTTGTAATTCTTGAAGTTGTTGTTGACAAATATCAGTTTTTGTTTGCAGGTCGGTCAACTTCTGAGTTAAAGAGTCTTTAATGGTTTCTAAAATAGTAAAAGGTGCTAAGGATGAAATGAGAGTTTCTAATTCATGAATGCGATTTTCCCAAAACTTAACTTGCTGGTAAAATTCCTGGGGTTGTTCCCAAATATTTGTTTGTGTCGTGAGATATTTTTCTGATAAAATCCGTAATGGATTGGGTATATTTGTCTGTTTATAAAATGTTTGTAAGTTATTAATAACTTCTGCCAATTTTAAATTTGCAACTTCTTTACTTGTCCTTACCTGAATTTTAGCTTCAGATATTTGTTCTAAAGAAATACCATTTTTTGGAAGTTCTTGAAATTGCTGGTGTAAAATTTGCAATTGTTGTTCTGCTTCAGTTTTAACTTTTAAAACACATTGACGCGCATGAAGTAAGATGATATCTAGTAATTCTTGGGTAATGCGCTTAAGAGTAGCTTCAATGTTATTCCATTCGTAACATTGATGATATGTTTTTTCCAATCTAATTAAAAAAACTTGAGTATTTTCAACTAGCAATTTTCGCTGTTTTGGGTTAAGGAGGGGATAATTTTGAAACTCTTGATAGGTTTTTTGCCATTGCATCTGATCACTTTTTGATAATACTATAGGAATTTGACTAAAATTTTGCTGTAGAAAATAACTAAAATCATGTTTTTTGCCTTTTCTATCAGAAAAATTACCTTCTATTTCATAAGTTATGGCTTTTGTTAATAATGGCCAATCTGGTAAACTGATTTTATAATTTTTAGGAACGATAGTTAATTTTAATGTTTTCGCAAACATCAATAGGCCTAATGGTAAATCTACCATATTTTCTGCTAATGGTAAATCAGATTGTTGACATTCTTTTAATACTTGATATAAATTATTATAAGCTGTAGATTTCCATTCTACAACCGCTTCAACAATATAATCTATTTCCCGTTTGCGATTTTCCCAAATTTGAATTGTTGGTTGAAGATTGTTTTGGTTACTAAATTTTTGATAATCTGTTTCTAATTTCTGTAAAGATAGAGAATTTTGTTGGAAAATCTTGACTAATTCTGCTACTTCGGAAATAGCTACAGCCAAATTATTAGCAGCTTTTAATCCCCGATTAAATTCAGAAAGATGATTTTTAATGGTTTCCTGTAACCAAACAGCTAAACCAAATGCACCGAATCCCGGACGGACAAAACCAATTTCTTCAGTATATTTAATAGCTTGACGAACGCTTTCTCGAAAATCTTCTACTTGTTGATTGTTTTCTGTATAGGGTTGAAGACGGGGTAAAAACTCCTTAATGTCGGGAGATTCCCAATCTAAATTCGCTGCATTGTTTAAGATATTTTCTAAACCAGTAATTAAGGATGCAATTTCATCGTTATTTACGAAAAGTTGATGATATTCACTTTCTTGATTTTGATAAATGGTTTCTAAATTTTCTTTTTCATTTTTGAGTTCAGTTTGTTGTTGATTTAATTCTTCTTCAGCTAGAAAATAATCTGTAAATCGTGGTAATAATAGTAATAATTTATTGATATTTTTTATATTTTCCTGACGTTGACTAAGATTATTTTCACAGTCGGTAGCGGTATTTTGTAGCCATGTACCAATTACTTGGTCTTCTAAAAATGGCTGTCCTTCCTCTCCTACTTTTTCGGCTTTTCCTTTTCTGACAGCGCGAATAACAGGATTATGAACTAAGCGACTCAGGGCATTATCAACGGCTAAATTGGCTTGAGAGGTAATTAATGTCCGCCCTCCGCGTAATGCTACTTGATAGCAAATTTCCGCAATTACTGTTGTTTTACCTGTCCCTGGTGGTCCTTGAATGAGAACTAAATCATCCGCGGAAAGTACCTTTTCCACGGCGGCTTTTTGACCAGGATTTGCAGAAGATAATAATAAATCTTTTGATTTTAGTTTAATTCTTTTTGTAATTGTTCTGGCTTGGGAAGCGTCAAATAAAAAGTTACCTAAATAGGGATTTTGTGTACGTCCTTGTCTTAATTGTTCTAAGGCTTTTTCTTTCCGTTCAATTTGTTTGATGTCTCCAGCAGCATCAAAAAATAAGTAGCCATTTTTGGGAAGTTGATAGTTACCTTTTGCTATATATTCAATTAAATCTCGTTCTAAACGAATATGAATTAGATTATGTTTTTGATCAATTTTTTCAATAGTTCCTAGTTGACGACTGTGGCGGCGGTTTCTGTCTGTGGGTATGGACTCTAGAAAGTTAACTTCCTGATTTTTGGCTTTTTTGACCCGTTCCCAAAAGTTTTCTACACCTAAAAAATTATCTTCAGAACCATCTAAGGTAGCTGAGTTAATCTTTATTTCCACAGTAATTTGTCGAGGATTTGAACCGTAATTTTGAATGAGAAAAAATACACAAAATTGCCGCGATTTAGCAATGCGTTCTTCAACTTTTAAAAAGGCTTTCCAGGCTTGAAGTTGATCTTCCGTGGGAACATGATTTCCGCAAATTGGCATATTTTTAATTTTTGCCAATAATGTGGGGGGAATATCTAGACGGCATTGATGATTAGGAATTAACCGCAACCAATAGGGCAAAGCATAGCCGTCAATGTTTCCCCGTGATTCTGGAATTAAATAAGCTGATAAAATTTTAAAACTGCCATATCCATCTTGACGAATAGCAACTTTCATTCCTAAAGTTTTGCCGAGTTTTTTGAGTCTTTTTGGTAATTCAAATTTATCTTGATCTGTGGCTATGGTTAACTCCCAAATTTCCTCTCCTGGTTCTTTACCATTTCCTTGACGACGAATATAAAACAATCCTGGGTTTTTACCAACTAAATCAAATAATAATTCATTAGCACGTTCTCGCCGTTCTCGAAAGTCAGGATATAATTGTAGGGATGATTGACCTTCAAAATGGCGCACCAAATTATCAACTGCTGAACCTATGAATGTATAACCGCAATCTTCTATTTTTGTTTTACTATTCATGGTGTTGGTAGATAATAGCAGTAATAAATAATTTAAAATTTGAATAGATATCAGATGTTGGGTTGTGTTCCTTAACCCAACCTACATCTACATCTGATATTTAATCTCTTTTCTCTGTTTCCTCTGTGCCTATATCATTCGATAAAACAATTTCCAACCACAGACTCACATTAAAAGGGTTGATATTAAGAAGCTAGTGCTACTTCTACCACTTGTTGTAATTCACCTTTGTTGTACATTTCAATTAAAATATCAGAACCGCCAACAAATTGACCATTAATGTATACTTGGGGAATTGTTGGCCAGTTGGAATATTCTTTGATTCCTTGACGAATTTCCTGATCTGCAAGTACATCCATGGTTTCAAAGGGAACTCCCAAGGTATTGAGAATTTGGACAACGTTATTAGAGAAACCGCATTGAGGCATTAATTTGGTTCCCTTCATGAAAACCATAATTTTGTTGTCTTCTACTAACTTATCAATTCTTTCTTTGAGTTCTGGAGTCATGGTTAGTTATTTCCTTTGTTGCTAAAAGTCAATAGTCAATACAATGTTAGATTTCGTCTTTTTAATCCAAAATCCTAAATCTAAAATTAGTTTGTTGCTTGCCAAGCTTCGGGAGTGTAGGTTTTTAAAGCTAAAGCATGAATGGCTTCGCTGGACATAGCTTGTTGCAATGCACCATAAACTAGCTGATGTTGTTGCACCAGTCCCTTATTTGCAAACTGCGATGAAACTACTGTTACTTGATAGTGATCACCACCACCTGTCAAGTCTTGTACCTGCACTTGGGCATCTGGCAGTTGTGCCTTGATCATTCCCTCCACTTGTTGCGGACTCATCATCGCAATTCCTGAAAAAACTTACTTCTCTATTATTAACAGATATGTAGCATTTGCCTGTTGTCCGTGACCATTTGCTAATTATTTCTTACCTTGACGATTAAAGGGTACATCTACAAAGCCTAATTCTAATAATTGTTGATAAGCTTTTGTGCCTAATTCTCTGGTGGGGTTTTGACTTTTGATAATTTGTATGAGTAAAGGCACGGCTAATTCTGGCTGGTTTTGCGCCCGATGGACTAAAGCTAGTTGATAGGTAGCTTCATCACGTTTTTGAGCAGTTGCTAAAGCTCTTTGACGATGGGAGTCCGCAGCCCGAATATCAATACCCGCAAAACTGGAATTTAGTTCTTGATAAAAGCCTGATAATTGATTATAAACTTGCCGTGCTTCTTGGAGTTTTTTGGCTGCTAGGGGGTAATTTTGACTAGCAACTGCGTCGGACGCATCTTTCATCAAGCGATCGCCCCCATCAATACTCAAGATACTACTACTGGGCACTGTGGGGCTAAGAGTATCAATCTTCTCCCCATTGGTCGGTTTGGCTTGACTAATGAGACTAGAGGATTTTTGTAACTGAGCCTGGGCTGGTGATAGCAGTCCCATAACTGCTATAAATGATACTGATAAGGATATGAAGGGAATTAAGGGAGCAGCATTCATGAGGTTAATTAGTGCAACAATATAAACAGCAAGGAAACTTTGTGTATCTTAACTCCCTTTAGTACCAGAGATAAAGTCAAGGCACTTGACAAGCTTCCATCATTTGGACTAAACATTGTGTGAATCAAGTTCCCGTCTGAGGGAAAAGGCAACAGGCAAGAAGAGTAAGTCCTATTTCTTTTCCTAATTACCAATTACCAGTTATCAGCTTAAACTATATAACTTAGGTTATTAAAATCATACTTAAATTATGAGTGATAATATTAATTCTGGGAATGTTCCCGGAACAAATGTATCCAATAACAGCCAAGCATTAACTTTACAACGTGGTGGTGAAGAGTTAATGCTAGAAAAAACGTTGTATCGCTTCACAATTCGTACTAATGGCAATATTAGCCGCGAAAAACTATCACAAATACCTGGGGCTGTATGGCGGCGGAGTATACCGCAAGCAAAATTAGAATTATATACAGTATCGCCCGATCAGCTAAATACAGTGATGTCTCAACTACGGGCTGATGAAAATATAGCATTTGTAAGTCATGTTTATACACTGGAAAATAATCCGGGAACTTTCGTTTATCTCAGTGACCAAATTACAATTCAATTTGCTACGTGGGTAGATAATACTAAAATAAATGTGATCGCTAATACATTTGATTTAGTTCAAGATCAAGCAGTTGAAGGTGTACCCAATACTTTTGTTTTTCTTGTTAGTAAACAAGCCACACAAAACCCAGTTAAAATTACTAATCAATTACAAATATTACCTGAAGTTTTAGCGGCTGAACCGAATATTATCATTCAACAAGAACCCCATTATCGTCCTCAAGATTCTCTCTATTCTCAGCAATGGTATCTCAATCATAATAGTGGTAATCAATTAGTAGCTGGTTCTCATATTTCTGTAGAACAAGCTTGGGATATTACTCGCGGTGTGCGTTCTATTGTTGTGGCTGTAGTAGATGATTCTTTTGATTTAAGGCATCCAGATTTTCAAGGTAATGGTAAAGTTATTGCCCCTAGAGATTTAAAAGAAAATGATTTTTTACCCCTACCAGGAGAAAAAGAAACCAGTCATGGGACTGCTTGCGCCGGACTAGCTGTAGCTGAAGAAAATGGTTCAGGAATTGTGGGAGTTGCTCCTGGTTGTGCCATGATGCCCATTCGCACGACAGGTTTTTTAGATGATAAATCAATTGAAGATGCTTTTAATTGGGCAGTGGAAAAGGGTGCAAGCGTCATTTCTTGCAGTTGGGGAGCTTCTGCTGTTTATTTTCCCCTTTCTATTCGTCAAAAAGCTGCTATTAGTCGGGCTGCTACCAATGGCAGAAAAGGCAAAGGATGTGTAATTATTTTTGCGGCAGGAAATGCTAATCGTCCCCTTAATGGTAGTGTTAATGAACAGAATTGGCCTAAAAATATTGTCCAAGGTAGAACAAATTGGTTAAGCGGTTTTGCAGTTCATCCTGATGTAATTACTGTCTCTGCATCAACTAGCTTAAATAAAAAAGCAGCTTATAGTAATTGGGGAGATAATATTTCTGTTTGCGCTCCTAGTAATAATGCTCCTCCCGGAATGTGGTTTCAAGAAACAGGTTATGTTTATACACAACCAGCAATAGTTTCTGCCCTAGTGGGAGTGGGAATGTTGACAACAGACCAAATAGGTGGAGCAGGTTATGATGCTGGCAACTTTACTAATAACTTTGGTGGAACTTCTAGCGCTACTCCCATAGTCGCAGGAGTGGCAGCTTTAGTATTATCAGCTAATCCTGATTTAACAGCCCAACAGGTGAAACGAATTTTGCAAGATACGGCTGATAAAATTGTGGATAATAACCCTGATCCGCAGTTGGGTGTGCGTGGCGGTACTTATAATAGTAATGGTCATAGTCAATGGTTTGGCTATGGCAAAGTTAATGCTGCTAAGGCTGTGAGAGTAGCACAACAAATGGGTACAGTAACCAAAATTACGAATAAACAAATACAGGTAAAAACTTCTCAAGTTGTGAGTATTCCTGATAATAATAAAGTGGGAATTAAAAGTGCAATCACTATTGATGAAGCTATCAATGTTGGCGATATTCAAGTTACGGTGAATATTAGCCATGACTTTTTAGGAGATTTAGAAGTTTATTTAATTGCTCCTAATAATCAGCGAATTTTATTACAAAGTCGCACATTAGGCCGCCGGAATCAATTACAAAATACTTATACAATGCGATCACATCCCGTCCTCAAACAATTACTTTACCTACCCGCGAAAGGCAAATGGCAATTACAAGTTATTGACTTTGCTGTCCTAGATATGGGTAAACTGAATAGCTGGGAATTGGTAATTGGCTACGGGAAATAATTGATAACAAAATACAGTTCAGTTAAGGGTTTTTTGGAGGGATTCCTGATGATTTTATTAACTGAATTGTATTGATTTATCAATAGCTAATTTCTTAATTTTATTATCCGGTACTTATAGCAGTTATCGGTGAGATTGAATGTATCACATATAGTTTTAAGTACATTTACTTTTAGTTGCCTTGATTTTGCACCAGTTTTATAAACTCCGAAATTTACACATTTTACTACTGAATTTTGTTCAGTTTATGCACTCAAAACGTCTTAAAAAATCTCAGTATTGTTCACTATTTTGCCATTTTGGGCTATCTTGCTATTACAGTAACTCTTTAGCATCTCCGTTTCTATTTTAAAATATATTGTATAGTTTCTAAATAATATTACGGAGTTATTAGTGGTCAGAATTAAGCTTTTTGTCTATCTGTAACTGAAAAAATCCAGCAACCAGACACTAATCATCTATGATAGATATCATGTACACCGCTACCAATACTAACCAACAAATAGGGAAGGTAGTCATGAACAGCAAAAACTCTATGTTCTCCAATCTAACTTTAAAACGCGCCCTTTTTCTCTCACCTTTGCTCATAGCATCGGTTTTTATCAGTGGATATCCCATAGTATCTGCTCACGCTCAGGGACTGTCAAACCCAGAACGGGAAGAATTAGCAAAACTCCGAGAGCAAAGTAAAATTAAAAAGCAAGTACAATCAGATTTTGAAATAGCTTTTACCAGAACAAACACTTTACTCAATATCTGGTTAACTATTTTAAGTTTATTTCCTGTAGCTTTAATTGCCATATTATGGTTTTTCCGTCGAGCTATAATTAGGGAAATTGTGGAAAAAGCAACCCAACAAATTGAAGGTATAGAAAATCTGCAAACTCAATTAACCACAGTTCAAACTGAAGCTAAACAACTGATTCAAGAATCTCAAAAAACTAGCCAAAAATTAGTACAAGAAGTTAATAGACTGCGGGAAAAAATTCAAGGCGAAGAAGAAAATTTATCTCTGCTTTTATCAGATTTACCCAAATCAAAACAAGAGTTTTTAACAGCTTTGGAAATAGAGGTTAAATCTGCTCAAGAAAATATCAGTAATTTAGAATTTAGATTAAATACTCAAATAGAACAATTAAATCTATCCAACCAACAACAAAAAATAGCTATTGATAATAGTAGAAAGTTAGAATCTGAACTAATTTCTCAATTTACCCAACTTCAGGTAGAGTTAGAAAATCACAAAGATATGGCTGTTGCTGATATGGTAAAATGTCGGGGTGATTTTGTAGATAAATATGATCATCTAGAATTAGAATTTCAACAACAAAAAGATTATGTTCTTGATATTTCGGCTAAATTGCAATCAGAATTTACTGATCAATTATCCCAATTACAATTGGATGTGAAAAATCAACAGGATATGGTGATGAATAATATCCAAAAAATCCATGACTTATTCAAATCAGAAGTTAGTGAATTAAAAACTGATGCTCAGGTAGAAAAATATCAATTACTGGAAAATTTAGGTAAAATTCACAGTGAGTTTAAAAATCAGATCACAGAACTAGAAAATATTACCCAACAACAACAACAGCAAATAATTGAGAATTTACAAACATCTGCTCAAGAACTGAATTCTCAACTTAACACTCGGTTTGCCGATTCACAAACAGATATCCAAAATCGGCGAATTACTATTCTACAGAATTTACAAAAGCTAGAATCTGAATTTGTCACACAAATAGCAGAATTAGAAAACATTAGTCAACAAAAACAACAGCAAATAAGTGAGAATTTAGAAACATCCGTCAGAGAATTTAATTCTCATTTTTCTAGGTTACAAACTGATATCCAAAAACAGCAAATTATCACTTTAGAAAATTTGCAAAAATTAGAAACTGATGCTCAACAACGTAAAGAGATAATTCTCCAAGAGTTAGCAGCAATTAAACCTGCACAAAAATCAGAAATAGAACTAGAAGGTTTACAACCCCAAGTTTCTTTGGATGATGATATCAAACAAGCAGAAATACTATTTTCAGAAAAACGCTATGAAGATGCTTTAGCCATTTATGAACAAATTGTGAAAATTCAACCTGAAAATTCAGAATATTGGCTCAAACGTGGTTTAATATTTAATCGTCTCAAACGTTTTAAAGATGCCATATCCTCCTATAATCAAGCTATTAAAATTAACCCCGAATATCATCAAGCTTGGTGTGATATTGGTGTAGCTTGTGGAAATTTAGGCAAACATTTAGAAGCTTTTAACTGTTTTGATAAAGCGACTAAAATTAAACCTGATGATGGAGTTGCTTGGGTCAATCGTGGTTTATCTTTGGTAGAATTAGAACGTTATGAAGATGCAATTGTATCTTTTGATAAAGCTTTAGAATTTCAACCCAATTCTCCAAAAATTTGGGATCAACGTGGTTATACATTGGTTATGTTAGGAGAAGATGATAAAGCAATTAACGATTTTGACAAAGCATTAGAAATTAAACCAGATTATGCTAATGCCTATTATCACAAAGCTGCTTGCTATGCACTACAAAGAAAAGTTGAATTAGCTTTAGAAAATCTGCAAAAAGCCATTGAATTTAACCCCAGTTATCGAGAAGATGTGGCAACTGATATTGATTTTGATGATCTTAAAAAAGAACCAGCTTTCCAAACATTAATTTCTGGTTAATGGTGATAAATTTAGCGGGCAAGATGCCCGCACTACAATAATTTTAAGTACCTGGGCAAAATTAATTGCACATCACATTTGGGAAAACAATAGAAAATTTCTATATTAATTTTTCCAAATAGTGTCTTTTTTCACTTATTTAATTAGGTCAAGTAATCTTTTAAATGATTATAAACAACAAAAAAGATAAGTTTTTGTTGTCTCGGAATAACTTTTTCAGCAAGCCTCTTCTCTATTCCCTATTAAATAGACTTAGATTGAGTCAATTTCTTAGATATCCAACTAATAATTCCGCTAAGTAATGCACCAGCCATAAGAATACCAATTGCTGGGTTGAATAATGGTATCCAAAGTTGATGCCATAAGTCTAAACCAAGATTAATTCCTGAAGCATCACCAACCACAGCAATAACAAACCATGCAAAACCTAAAATAACTAAGAAAACATCAGCGACTAAAATTAAGTTGAGCCAATTTAATAATTTGTCTTTCATTCTTTTTTGATAACTGTTGACTGTTAACTGTTGTAGTACGGGCGAACGGCCGTTCGCCCCTACTGCCTTCTACCTCTTACCTGTCACCTATTCCTTAAATAACCATTTTTTAACTTTTTCCAAATTTTTCCAATCGGGTTTTCTGGTTAAACCATCTTGAATGCTATTTTTAATTTCTTCTTGCCATTCTTCATTGACAAATATCAATTGTTGTGCAATGTCAATGTGTTCCCGCAAACCTTTTTGACCGGTTTCTAGCATAGCCAAAGCCAGATTAATTCTGCCTTGGGGATCTTGAGGATTTAGTTTTACAGCTTTATTAGCAGCTTTAAAAGCCAACTGACCTTTGCTATCAAGAAGATATAACCAAGCTAGGCAAATCCAGGCTGAACTGGCTTTAGGAGCGCGATCGCATACCTCTTTAAATACAGGAATCAGAGATTCTACAGATTCTCCAGCTTTATAGCGTTCTAAACCTGTATCAAACAGGGAATCTATTGTATTAGTCATTTGTCCTTAGTCAGTTGTTCAGTTGTCAGTTGTCAGTTGTGATTAGCAACCAATAACTGACAAATTTTTCTTGAATATTATACGCCGAAAGACTTACCACAACCACAGGTTTGAGAGGCGTTGGGGTTAGTAAATTGGAAACCACCGCCAATCATGGCATCACTATAATCGAGCATTAAACCGTATAGATAGAGTAGACTTTTGCGATCGCTAATAATTTTAAAGCCATCATAATCAAAAACCTCATCATCCAAGGTGATCTTGCTGATATCCTCAAAATCCATCATGTAAGACATCCCCGAACAACCACCTTGTCTGACTCCCACCCGCAAGCATAAATCTTGCCCTTGCTTGGCTTGTAAAGATTTAACTTGGCGTAATGCAGCTTCGGATAAGAGAATGCCGCGTTGTTGAGTTTGAGTTGTTTGTGTCATAGATTCTTAACTCCTGAATTTATTTTATCAATCACCCACCCCATCAGCCGTTCTGTTACCTTTGGGCTGCTAAGGATCTTTTTGTATTCATTTTAGCGACATTAGGACGGTAAAAAAGAATAAGTTGATGGGAAGATAAAACAGGGGGTTAATTTTCCATTATCTCTTCCCTCTCACCTTTTGCCTGTTTGTCAGCAACCTCAGATTTTTATTCTAGAATTGAGGGGTTCAGTGCCTGTTGCCTCCACCATCTAATTCTCAATTGCTTTGTTTTGACTCACTTATTCTATGACCAGTTTTAATCGCTCTACCAGTCGTCGGTTGAAGAAATTAAGCCAGATTCCTTCTGTATGGGAGGGCGATCGCCGTCCATTGTCATCATCACAGATGCCATTTGCAGATCCAGAGGGTAAAGGAGAATGTATTATCTGGGTAGATGCCTCAGAAGGCATTGTTAGAGGCATGGATATGGTAGATCCTAGCTTGGGTCCGGAAGCTATTGTCCGTACCCTGATGCGGGCAATAGAACATCCTCAAAGTCCTGCCAAACCGGCTAGACCCCAAAGAATAGTAGTACGCGATCGGGAAATTCAATTTTACCTGCGCGGGGTGTTACAAGATTTAGATATTGCCATTGACTACGTACCTCAACTACCCATCATTGATGAACTGTTTCGCTCCTTTGCCGAAGTCATTGACAATCAAATTCCCGATTTACCACCGAAATACGCCCAGCGATTGCACAGTCAAGCTTTAGAAGTTTGGCAAGCTGCCCCTTGGAACTTTTTAGAAGAACAGCAAATTATTTCCATCGAAATTAATCACTGGGATGTAGAAAAACTTTATACTTCAGTCATGGGGATGTTAGGCATTGAATATGGGATTTTGTTTTATCGTTCGGAAGATTCCCTCAAACGCTTTCGCTCCGCTGTTATGGCTGATGGAGATGAACTCAATGATGATTTAGAAGAAGCATTCCTCAAACAGGACTGTTTATTTCTCACTTTTGATTCATTAGATGATAGCGACGATGATGGAGAAAATTTGGCAGATATGCCCCTATCAGAAATTCAGCCTACTTTCGGGAATATTCACCCACTAGAAGGTTTACGTTCTGTTTTATACGAGGAAGAAGCCCTGGTCACTTTTGTGGCTGTAGAAGGTTTATTACGGTTTGTGCGTGACCACTATCGTCAATTATACGAAGAAGATTTTCCCACTCTCACCCAACGTTATCGAATTTCCTTACCAGAACCTGACAAAAATCGTAAATCCTTAACTGTTACTGTTTCTACCATGCCAGAGTTAACGGCAGAATTAGAAGAAATGGCTGGCTTGGATGATGAAGATGATGAGGATGACGAATATGAAGAGTCTCTACTAGACTCTATCAGAAATGATTTAATTCCAGAAGATGCTTTTATGTGTCTGGGAGTCCTACCTTGGGATACATTGGATAAACTGCCTCAAGGATTGAATTACCAATCAGCAGGTAAATTTCCACGACAGGGGGATGGTTTACCCGTGGTCGTGATTCAGACCTCTCGTCCCAAAGCTAAGATGATTATTGAACGGATTCAAGACGATGGGGGATTAAATGGGATTTGCTTTCATACCGTTGTTGATGAATGGGATGATGATAGATTTGACTTAGGTTTATTGCAAACACAGAATCATGAATTATTTTTGTTTGGGCAGTTTGTACATGATGATCCAGTACATATAGAAGCTAAGAAAAAATGGGAGCAGCGTTGTCGTCATACCAATGGTTATTGCGGTTTAATCATTGCCAAAGGATTGACCGGGGCAAGTCGTGGTAATCCCCAAGCAAAAGATATGATGGCTTTATTAGAAGGTCATGTCCTTCCTTCGCAAACATTAAACTTGGCAACAGTTGACTAAAAATCTAGGACTTACGCACTGTACAAATTAACCATGATGTGAATAAACGAAAATCCGTCGTTTCGGGCTTTTGGCGATTAACTTCTGTTCAATAGCGAACTGCTTGCAGCAGCGCTTCGCTATCGCTTAAAAATCATCAAAAAATAACCTTAAAATACCCGAAAACCATACCCCATATTTGGTTGATCCTGTCAATGCGTAAGTCCTAAAATCTATAAATATACAGGACTTACCTAAAACATCAGCAAAATAGCGTAGGGGTAATTTATGAATTGCCCTGAGTGATTAATTTTGGTTCCTTGGTCTAGAATCTCAACATTGATGGCTCAAATCAATGGTAATCAGCCTAAATTCACAAGGAGTATACAGCATTTCAACCAGGCGATCACCAAGTTGATTTTGCCTAGCAGTTGACAAACTGAAAAATTTTAATAATATTAGTGTTTTTGTTACATTGTTAATTCAGACTAACTCTCATGGTCTAATTCGGTGTTTTGTGTCCCAGAAATCTCTAAATCAAGTAAATATATAGCTAAGTGCATGATAATGACAAATAAAAAATGGGCGGTTAAACGCATAACAGTTAATCTAGCTACACAAGAAGCAGAAAAGCTAGAAAAATATTGCCAGCAAACAGGCAGACCAGCAACAGATGTAATTCGAGAATTGATTAGAAGCCTACCTCAAGGGGAAGAAGAAGCAGGGGGGTGATAGGGAGCAGAGGGGCAGGGGGGCGAAAGAATTTTGTCAATGACAACTAACAACTGACAATTGACAACTGACCAATCACCAATTCAGTTACAATTTGTAAAGAAACTGAACAAGGAACGAGGGAATGCGCGTTGCAATTGTAGGTGCGGGACTAGCTGGGTTAGCAACTGCTATAGATTTAGTAGATGCGGGTTGTGAGGTAGAAATTTTCGAGTCTCGCCCGTTTGTAGGGGGTAAAGTAGGCAGTTGGGTAGATGGTGATGGCAACCATATTGAAATGGGGCTGCACGTCTTTTTCGGCTGCTATTACAATCTGTTTGCATTAATGGAGAAAGTGGGGGCTGGGGAAAATTTACGCCTCAAGCAACATACCCATACTTTTATTAATAAAGGTGGAGAAACTGGGGCGTTAGATTTTCGCTTTTTCACAGGTGCGCCTTTTAATGGTTTAAAGGCATTTTTCACTACCTCCCAACTGTCTTTACAAGATAAATTCCAAAATGCGATCGCTCTGGGTACTAGCCCTATAGTTCAGGGTTTGGTAGACTTTGACGGCGCAATGAACACTATTCGCAAATTAGACAAAATCAGTTTTTCCCAATGGTTTTATAATCACGGTGGCAGTAAAGGTAGCATTAAACGTCTGTGGAATCCCATCGCCTACGCTTTAGGATTCATAGATTGTGATCATATTTCTGCCCGTTGTATGTTGACAATTTTTCAGTTTTTTGCAGTCAGAACTGAAGCTTCAATTCTGCGAATGCTGGAAGGTTCACCCCACGAATATTTACACAAACCTATTGTTAAATATTTAGAAGCAAAAGGCACAAAAATATACACCCGTCGCCAAGTGCGAGAAATTCAGTTTGCTGAATCTGGATCAGAAACTCATGTTACAGGGATAGTAGTTGCCCAAGGTGACACAGAGGAAGTAATTACTGCTGATGCCTATGTCTGTGCTTGTGATATTCCCGGAATTCACCGAGTTTTACCCCAAGCTTGGCGCAAATGGCCAGAATTTGATAACATTTACAAATTAGATGCCGTTCCAGTCGCTACAGTGCAACTACGTTTTGATGGTTGGGTGACAGAATTGCAAGATGAAGAAAAACGCAAACAATTAAACCACGCCGTTGGCATAGATAATTTGTTATATACCGCCGATGCGGATTTTTCTTGTTTTGCTGATTTGGCTTTAACCAGTCCCGCAGATTATTATCGTCCTGGTGAGGGTTCATTGTTGCAATTGGTATTGACACCGGGAGATCCTTTTATTAAACAAAACAATGAAGCGATCGCTCATCACGTCTTAAAACAAGTACATGAACTGTTTCCTTCTTCTAGAGACTTAAACATGACTTGGTATAGCGTAGTCAAACTGGCTCAATCTTTGTACCGTGAAGCACCAGGTATGGATGCCTACCGTCCAGATCAAAAAACACCTATACCTAACTTTTTCCTAGCTGGCAGTTACACTCAACAAGATTATATTGACAGCATGGAAGGAGCAACAATTTCTGGAAAACGTGCCGCTAAAGTAATTCTAGAAACTGTGAAGCAGTAGGTGACGGTTAACAGTTAACAGTTAACTGTTAACTGTTAACAAACTAAAATCTAAAATCTAAAATCTAAAATCTAAAATCCTATGAGTGACTGGTTAGAGCATAGCGTACAGGTAGAAGTTGAAGTTCCCATAGAATTAGTCTGGGAATTATGGTCTGATTTAGAGCAAATGCCTAAATGGATGAAATGGATTGATTCTGTAACAATTCCTCAAGATACCCCGGAGATTTCTCTGTGGAAACTGAGTACAGGGGGATTAGAATTTACCTGGAAATCTCGTATTACTAAAATGATTCCCCAGCAAATTATTCAATGGGAATCTGTAGATGGTTTACCAAATCAAGGAGCAATTCGTTTTTATGATCGCTATAATCATAGTGTAGTAAAAATGACTGTTTCCTATGCGATTCCCGGTCTGATTGGTAAACTCATGGATAATTTGTTTTTAGGAAAAGCGGTAGAATCTACAATCCAGGAAGATTTAGAACGGTTTAAAGTCTATGCTTTAAATGTACAAGATATGACTTTGCCTTAGAAGGGAAAAGGCAGGAGAGCAGGAGAGAGGGGAGAAATTTCTTTTTTATTTCTTCTTTCTACTGAACTCCTGATAGCGTTCACGTAGTGTGCCGAAGGCATAGCGTGGCGTTAGCCATACTCCTGAACTCCTGTACGGGCGAAGCATTCTCACTATTAATTATTCATTTGTATCACAATATGTGTTGAGAATGCTTCGCCCCTACGACTATTAATTTAATTATTGATTTGTATCACAATCTATGTTGAGAATGCTTTGCCCCTACGACCTCAATGTAACCAAGGACGAGTAATTTTTTCTAATTCGGCAATTTCATCTTGAGTCATTTGCCAACCTAAAGCACCAACATTTTCTTTAACTTGTGCAGCGTTTTTGACTCCAGCAATGGGGATGACATTTCCTTGCGCTATTAACCAGTTTAAGGCTACTTGGGCAGGAGTGCGATTATATTTTTCGCCAATTTCTCGCAAGATAGATAAAACAGAGGCAATTTTATTTAAACCATCCTGACTAAATCGCGGATCTATGCTTCTTGCTCCCGTGGGATGTTGGGAGGGTGTATACTTACCTGTGAGTAAGCCTTGCGCTAGGGGACTATAGGCTAAAATAGTTACACCTAAATCACGGGCTGTTTGGTAAATACCGTTACCTTCAATTTGGCGTGTTAATAGAGAATAACGCATCTGATTTACAGCCAAAGGTACACCCCTGGCGGCTAATATTTGGTGTGCTTCTCGCATTTGGGCGGCTGAATAATTACTCACACCTACTGCACCTATTCTGCCCCGTTTCACTTCATCAGCGAGGGTATTCATCAAAGTTTCTTGACTTAAAAAGAAAGTAAAAGGCCAATGAACTTGATATAATTCGATTCTATCTACTTGTAGACGTTGCAAACTAGCACTTAAAGCTTCAGATACAGATTTACTATCCCAACGCCAAGGTAAGGGGCCAAACTTTGTGGCAATTTGTAGTTTTTGGGTGGTTTGTTTCATGAACTGGCCTAAAAACTGTTCCGAAAGTCCTAAACCGTAAACTTCCGCAGTATCAAAGAAAGTGACACCAGCATCTAAGGCTGCACTAAAAGCAGCTTGTAACTGTTCTTCACCGTACCCGTCGCCATAATTCCAAAATAGTTTATCACCCCAAGCCCAAGTACCGATACAGAGAGGGGAAACAGCTAGACCATTTTTTCCTAACGTGATGGTTTGCATTTTGGTAGAATTATATTTACATTTCTTTACTTTCTTAGTCTAAATCACTGATGAGATGGATTGAGAGATTTCACGGAAATAGTTTGCAAACATTAGTGTTGATAAATAATTTTTTCCGTTATGTGATTCTCCACTCTGTGTAATCTTCTAATCGTTTTAATCTTTGATTTAGACATAATATTATTAATTAGAGATGAAAATTCTGTAAACCATCTAAAAAAGTAGCTATGGCAATAGAAGATACATTTGATACCCAAAATCCAGCTATAACTATACCAAAAGTCAATATTTTGACCATGTTTCGCTTAGGATTATTTCAAATGGGGTTGAGTATGATGTCTATTTTGACTTTGGGGGTACTTAACCGAGTTATGATTAAGGAAATAGCTATTCCTGCGACTCTAGGCAGTTTAGTATTAGCAATACCTTATTTTATCGCCCCGACCAGAATTTTATTTGGACAAGTTTCTGATGCCAGACCGTTATTTGGTTATCATCGAACTGCCTATGTTTGGATGGGTGCGGGAATATTTGCGATCGCCGCTTTTTTAATTGTACAAGTAATCTGGCAATTAAATAATTCTGGTATTAGCGATACTACCGAGGTTTGGAGTACAGCAACTATTGGCTGGTTAGCTGTTTTAAGTTTAGTTTTTGCTATTTACGGTTTAGCGATTTGTGCTAGTGGTACAACATTTGCGGCTTTATTAGTGGATATTTCCGAAGAGGACAACCGTTCCCAAATTGTGGGTATTGTTTGGTCAATGTTGATGGTAGGAATTATCGTCGGGGCAATTATTAGTTCTAGTTTATTAAAACAATTGGATGGTAATGCCCCTTTAGCAGATTTACAGTCAGCAATTAATCGTTTATTTCTCATAGTTCCCAGTATCGTATTTGCTTTATCAATTATCGCTACTGTGGGAGTAGAAAAAAAATATTCGCACTTTTTCAACCGTTCCACTTCATCAAATCGAGAAGATAATATTAGTTTAAGTGGTGCTTGGCAAATCTTAACAGCTAGTCCGCAAACAGGCTTATTTTTCACATTTTTATTAGTGATGACTATCAGCTTGTTTATGCAAGATCCCATTGTCGAACCCTATGCTGGTGAAGTCTTTAAAATGCCTTTGGCAGACAGTACCAAACTCAACGTTTTTTATGGAACTGGTATCTTAATTTCCTATGGAGTTACAGGGTTTTTTATCGTTCCTCGGTTGGGTAAACGTAAAACTATCAAATTAGGTTGTATTTTGGTGGCAGTTGCGGCTTTATTGATCGGTTTTTCAGGATTTTCTGCTAATCCATCTATACTCAAAGGAAGTTTAGTTATATTTGGTTTAGCTACTGGTTTTGTCACTACTGCGGCAGTGAGTTTAATGTTAGATTTAACCATAGCTGAAGCTGCAGGTACATTCATCGGTGCTTGGGGACTTGCTCAGTCTATATCTAGAGGAATTGCAACTGTAGTTGGTGGTACTGTTTTAGATATCGGACGACAGTTATTACCAGATAATCTAGTCTTAGCTTATGGGTTAGTATTTACCCTAGAAGCTGTGGGAATGTTAGTATCAATCGTCTTTTTAAATCGTGTGAATGTGACGGAATTTAAAACTAATACTAAAAAGGCTTTTGCTTCTGTTTTAGAAAGTGATTTAGATTAATGGTGATTAGTGATTGGTAATTAAAAAACAACTGACAACTGACAAATAAAAATGAACGATTTTTGGAATACAATTTTAGAATTTGCCGAAACCACTACGACCAGAGTGGGAACACAATTAATGCAAGATTTTGGCAAAGTTCAAGCTTCACAAAAAGCTGATGGTAGCTTAGTTACAAAATCAGATAAATGGGCAGATCAAGAAATTCGAGATGCCATTGTTTCTACTTTCTCAGGTTACGGCATTTTGAGTGAAGAAAGTGAGCAAACTTTTCCTGATACAGAATGGTGTTGGGTAATTGATCCTTTAGATGGTACAACCAACTTTACTAGAGGAATTCCTATTTGGTCTATTTCTTTGGGGTTACTTTATCGAGGAACGCCCATTTTTGGTTATGTTTATGCGCCACCATTAAATCAAGCCTTTTATGGGTTTTGGGCAGGTTCATCGGGCTTAACAACGCCAACGGGAGCATTTTTAAATAATCATCCCATTCATACAAGTAAAGATGCTCCGAGCAAAAACCACTTTTTTAATCTTTGTTCTCGCAGTACCAAGATTATTCAACCGGGTTTTCCCTGTAAACTGCGGATGTTAGGAGTTGCTAGTTATAACTTTCTCACAGTCGCAATGGGTGCTGTTTTGGGAGGAGTTGAAGCGACACCCAAGGTATGGGATATTGCAGGCGCTTGGGTAATTGTGCAAGCTGCTGGTGGTACGTGGGTATCCCTTAATTCTGAGTCGTTTCCATTATCACCGGGAATTGATTATAGCGATCGCTCTTTTCCCACAATGGTTGTCAGTAATTCCGATATAATTCCTATATTTACACCGTTTATCGAAAGGTTAAAACTGTAAATTATTAGGGGTTAAGCTTCCCGACTTCTTTGATTTATTGTATCCATAATTATAAATTGATGTCAGAAGTCGGGGATATGTTTATAAACAAGTAATTAGTAATTCTGTAATTTTTCCCCGTTTTTAGGCATGAGAATTAATAGCTCTGGCGGCTGATATAGTGTGAATATTCAAGTCGCTGTATAGATCACGAATAAAGTCACAATCAGAGTTAGATAGCAAAATTGCCCGTTGTGGTTGCAAATAGAAAAAATTGCTCCCCCTCCTAAAAATGGTTCATAGTAATTTTTATAATCTTGGGGAATGAGGCGATTTTTACCCCCAGCCTATTTTAAAAAGAGTCGTGAGTAATTTTGTTTTGTCATATCTTGCATCATTATTTTATATAGGTTTTGCTCAATTAACCTAAAACCTTCACAAATCAAACTTTTTTGGGTATTTTAAATCTAACTTTATATAATTAATGGTTATGTATTATAATTGAGCTAAACACACAAGTGACCAGAAACTTATATTGTATAATAAGGTAGTCTAAATTCAAATGTTTGATGGATTTTGGGATAATGTATTTCGTTACCCTCGTTATTTGATCAGTATCGTCTTGGGTCTTTTTCTAAACACCCTCGAACCGCTGTTTCCACTCTTGAAACGTCCTGTAACGCTAATTGCTATTGTGGGCTTTTTTGTCAGTGGTCTTTTTTTCTTAACGCTTACCCTGCGGGCAATGTTAGGATTAAATACAATCTAGACTAGAACCATAAAAGGGTTAAGTTGTTTGGACTGTTGCTGTTGATTTTATCACTTCAAGCACCGTCCACTCTAATTTGTATCAAGAATCATATTGTCAAATCTCTGTGAGAAGGCGGAATTTATATGGCTACAAATCGCCGCGTTTCCCGCGTTGCTGAGTTAATTAAACGGGAAGTTAGCCAAATGCTACTTAACGGTATTAAAGATGATCGTGTGGGAACAGGAATGGTCAGTGTCACTGATGTGGATGTTTCTGGGGATCTGCAACACGCCAAAATATTCGTCAGCATTTATGGAACAGACGAAGCGAAGGCGGAAACAATGGCAGGTTTAAAATCTGCGACCGGTTATGTCCGTAGTGAATTGGGAGCTAGAGTGAGATTACGACGCACCCCAGAAGTGCTATTTGTGGAAGATTCCTCTATCGAAAGAGGAACTAAAGTGCTGAGTTTGTTAAACCAACTTGAGCAACAACGGACATTATCGAATATAGATCATATCAAAGAAGAGGAGGCTGATTGATGCACAACTAAAAACTATAAAGAAACCTTTAAATTATTAGTGGGTAGAGTTAGTCCTAAGTTGACAATTAAATAGACAAAGGTAGACTGATATAGAAAAACTTTGACCATTCTATTTTTTGATAATAAAAATCGGTAAGAAGAAGTAAATATCTAGTTTTGTCTAGCAGTTATATAGTGGTAATATGAATGGGAATCATTGGCAATGCCTGTATTCCCTATTTTTTGGGTAATTATGAATGTCGGGCATTTTATATCTGAGGATAGATGCTAAAATAAGTAAGTTCATGTAGAATTGTGCAGTTAAAGTTACAGCAATTCTCAGAAAACTATCAGGATTTTTCCATAGATTAATTTGAAAAAAACCTGGGAATCGGAATATCTAAGCTTGAAGAGTAAAATTAGCTGTTTTTGTTGAATTTCATTTTCGGAATATGAACTTCAAATATCATGAATGTCATGTTTTCTTGACAAACTTAACATTTCTTTAGATAATTTAGAGGTGCACAGCGTCAAAATGATAATAGTTCCGTATAGCAAACTACAAAACTCTGGCGACAGGTTTAATTATTGCCATCTTTGTTCCTAGTTAATAACGGGAACGCTATCTAAATGTAATTTTGTGAGTAAAAACCATGAGCGTAAATACGGTGCCTTCTATCAATTACAATTACTACTCTCTAGACGTGATCCAGGATGAGGCACGCCGACTGGTGGAAAGGGGAATGGTTGGCCGTCAACAGCCAATTTATACTCTTTGCCAGTTTATCCCTGCTAGAGAGTGGGTTTGTGTGGAATGTGAATTAGAAAAATGTGATTTTTTACTGCGCGATCGCATTGGGGATCTGATCGGCCGCGAAGAATGGGACAACGACTAAATAATTTTGTTTTTTTAATAAACTACTGTTATTTTTATTGTACTTGTTTGTAGCTTCTGCTATGGACAGGTATATTTTTTTCCTCTTTCAACTCCCGAATTTTTCTGGGCATTTATCTAGTCTATGCCTTTACTATATTTTCCCAAAAAATTACCTAATTTCTTAAAACTTGATAGTTGCCGCAGCCACGGACAAAGCACCCCAACCAGCCATTAATGCTAATCCTCCTAATGGTGCAACTGCTCCCAAGGATTTGATACCTGTTAAACTCAGAGCGTACAAACTACCGGAAAAAATCACCACACCAATAATAAATAACCAACCACTAACTAATAGGGCAGTTGGTGGAGTTTCTAAGCGACTCATGAGAATGGCGACTAGCAAAAGTGCGATCGCATGATACATTTGATAACGAGCGCCCGTATCAAAAATTTCTAAAGAACGTTCGCTAATTTTCTCTCTTAAAGCATGAGCGCCAAAAGCGCCACCCGCCACAGACAAACCGCCAAAAATGGCGGCTATAGTTAAGAAGAACTGTGTCATTAGACCTATTAAACATCAAAATGATATGATACTGCCCCTTCTTCATTTACTTGAAAATTTGCACTAAATTCTTTAGCTTTCTCATCTAAATATTTTTTCGCTTCCGCTGCTGGTAATTGGGACTGCATGGCAAAACCTAATAAAGTTACTCGCCCTTGATTTTGTAGTAACATTTGATAAAACTGCGCTTGTAATTGTTGAGTATTTTGTTGCTTTAAAGCTTTTTTATCTTGTCTACTTTGTTTATATAAACCCAATGCTAACCAACTACCCAATATGGCACTGGGAACACCAAAAATTATACCCCCGACAATAGTATCTTTACTCTCCTGATCCGCATTGGGAGGTGCAAATACCTGTTCCCCCTCCACAGGATATATCGGTATTGATGACTGTTCCGATTTATATATTACCTCTGATACCGATATTGCTAAAAACATGAATCCGAGTGTGAGTAGCCAACCAGCAGCCAATTTTTCAGCCGTCTTCATAGTTCTACTTCAGGTTGAATTTACACATTGCTTGTAATTCTAACCTTACTTGCCTCAACCTTCCACTAATATTGCAAATTATTAACCATTTATTTCTCATTACTATATAGCAAATTTGATCATACAGAATCAGATCCCCGACTTCTTAGAGAAGTCGGGGATCTTTTTGTTAATAAGGAAAGGATCTGTGAATTATGCGATGAAATTTAATTTTAATTTTCAAGGGGTTTTTTATACCAGATTTTTTCAATAAAAATCCCGATTTCTTCAAGAAGTCGGGAAAATTGAGTATTAATTCTACTATGCTTACTAAGCAGATGTACGAGTTGCTTCTAATAAGCGAGAAAAGTAGAACTTTGTCCGTGTCATAGCTTGTCTTTGAACTGCAAAGCCATTTTTTTCCAAAATTTTGATGATATCTCGTTCACGGTGTAAATAAGCGCGTGTGGCTTTACTTGGACCAGGAAAGAAACTACCGATTTTTTTGAGGATAGTTAGAAAAAAGGTTTTAGGGGCAAAGCTGAGAATAATTCTCGATTGTGCTAAAGAACATAGGTGAGAAATCATTTCATCCGCTTTTTCTTGAGGATAATGAATGAGAACATCTAAACAGATGACAGTGTGATAATTACCACTGAGAGATTCTAAATCCTGAACTGCAAAGGTGGGATTAACTGTATTAGCGAAAACCTTGACTGCCCGGTCTTGGGCTTCCGATACCATTTTGGCAGAAATATCACTAGCGTATACTTTAGCACCATCCATAACCAGAGGAATACTCAGGCTACCCACACCACAGCCAGCATCACAAATTGATAATGATGATAGGTTGTTGTCAGCTTGTAACCAGCCGATGACATTATCTACAGTTTGCTGATGTCCAGTGCGGATGTCTAGCTGGACTTTGTTGACTTCACCATCACCATAGATGCGTTGCCATCTATCAAAGCCTGTGGAGTTGAAGTATTCGCGCACTATTGTTTTATCGTCGGCTGCCTTCATGAACTTAATTGTTAACGGTTTACAATTCTTAAAATTATCATTTGTGAGTGGATTATTGCCTGGAATTTTTGTACCCAGGATTAAATTCTTAAAAACCGACTAGCTAATTTAATCGCGTCAGCAATATCTACATCACCATCACCATCAACATCTAGAAATTTATTTAGTAAGGGATTACCACCGGATTGTAAGAAACTCAAGAGTAAAGGTACTAAACTTGGTAATAATTGTTGAATTGTATTTGCATCTAAGTTAGTACCCTGGGAGGCATTTTCCGCTACTTGTGCTTGAATATCTGGGGAAAATAGGCTATCGACGGCTTGGGAATCGGCAGAAGTTCCGGCAAATTGATTAACTAAATTTTCTACGGCTTCACTTCCCTCTGTAGTTTGTTTTGTTTGCAAAGATGATTGTACTTGTTTGCCAACTACTGATAAAATTGATTGCATGGTGGAAGAGTCTGCACCAATGCCATTACCTAATTGTTTAACTGTCATAGCAATATTTACCAAGTTATCCAAACCACCTGGTTGATTGGAATTACTAACTGCACCTAGAATTTGATCAAAAAGTCCCATTAATTTTTTCCCTGTTGTTTTAAATTTCTCTCATGATCAATACTATAACAGGAATTAGCACTCAGGAATGGCAAACGGGAAGTGATAGGTTTTTAATGGTTTCAATGCTTATTCCTTGCACCTAATTCACTTTTTTAAGCCTGAAACTCTTAATATATCTAGGTTTTTGGTTTATTCAGCAAGCCCTAAGTATATTAATTTCACGGGCTACATCTGCTAACAATCGCCTTAAGCTAGACTTAATTTTTCTAATGGGTTGGGTAATAATTTTGCTGGTGTATATTGCTAGAATAGTAGCTATTAGTATGGAAATTATTATACTCACAATAATAATTACAGATTGTACTATTAAAGCCCGATTATAAGCTAAATTGGCTTGTTAGTTTTTTTTAATTGTTTCTCTTATATCTGCTAAACTATGAGAAAAATCAGAAAATCTTTCAGCATTTTCAAGTATATCCAAAGACAATTTTTTTTGTGATACTCAGGAGAGGGAATAATTTTTTAATGTAGCGTTCCCTGTTTCCTTGCCATAAGGATAATTTTTAATTCCTACTTATATCTGATTATTCATGCCTTTATCCCGCATCGCCACCCTGATTATTGGTCTGATCGTCATTTTGTCCTTAACTCTATGGCTAATAGATTCTCTTACCCGGTTATACTGGCAGTTATCCTATTCCCCGTTGTTAGGTAATTTACTATTATTACTATTAGTTGTACTGATTGGCGGTTTAATTGCGGCCTTTGTTTATTATGTATTAGTGCTGCCCAAAGGTGAGGAACAATCTCGCCGACAACGGAAACGAGTAACTCCCGCCGAAATTCCCGCCGCTAAATCTGATGCAGCCACTTCTACCCTGCAAGCAGTCCGCCAACAAGTCGCCCAAATTCAAGATGAGGTAACACGCCAAGCTTTACTGAGTCGCACTAGGGAAATTGAAGCGAATTTAGCCAGGGGGGAAATTCAAGTTGTAGTTTTTGGCACAGGTAGCGCGGGTAAAACTTCCTTGGTAAATGCCATTATGGGGCGAATAGTAGGTGAAGTCAACGCACCAATGGGAACAACCCAAGCGGGAGAAACCTATTGTTTACGGTTGAAGGGGTTGGAACGGAAGATATTAATTACTGATACTCCGGGGATTTTAGAACCGGGGGTTGCGGGTACGGAACGGGAACAACTGGCCAGGGCTTTAGCAACGGAAGCGGATTTACTGTTATTTGTAGTGGATAATGATTTGCGCCGTTCTGAATATGAACCTCTGCGGGGTTTAGCGGAAATTGGCAAGCGATCGCTATTAATTCTGAATAAAACAGATTTATACACAGAAAATGATACAGAAGTGATCTTAGCCAGACTCCGGGAACGAGTGAGAACCTTTATTGCCACTAACGATGTAGTAGCGATCGCTGCCAACCCCCAACCAGCAAAGTTAGAAACCGGTGAAACCTACCAACCAGAACCAGATATTATTCCCCTATTACGTCGCATGGCCTCCATTCTCCGCGCCGAAGGCGAAGATTTAGTTGCAGATAACATTCTGTTACAATCTCTGCGTTTAGGAGAAGAAGCACGGAAACTTATAGACTCCCAACGTCGTCGTCAAGCAGATAGAATTGTTGAACGTTATCAATGGATTGGTGCAGGGGTAGTTTCTGTTACACCATTACCAGTAGTAGACCTACTGGCCACAGCAGCCGTTAATGCCCAAATGGTAGTAGAAATTGGTAGAGTCTATGGTTGTGATTTAAACATGGAACGGGGCAAGGAATTAGCCCTATCTTTAGGTAAAACAATTGCTGGTTTAGGTATCGTTAAAGGGGCAATTGAATTATTATCCACCGCCCTACAATTAAATATTGCTACTTTTATCGTCGGTAGGGCAATTCAAGGGGTAACAGCCGCCTATTTAACCCGCATTGCTGGCAAAAGCTTTATCGAGTATTTTCGCCATGATCAGGACTGGGGTGATGGGGGAATGACAGAGGTAGTACAGCAACAATTTCAGATTAATCGCCGGGATGAATTTATCAAAGTCTTTGTTCAAGAGGCGATCGCCAAAGTCGTCAAACCAATAGCTGATAGCTTGGCAGAAAAAGAAGAACATAAGTAGGATCTGCTAAAATCGGTTCTTTTCTCATAGCGCAGCCTAATATCAGCCATAGGATAGGAGTGAGTAGTTAGCAGGAATGAAAAATTATTAATAGTAAAAAAAATTGTTTGAGATTTAATACTATCAAAGCCTATTGCTGGCATCTTGACTATCTTAAATAAATATGAAGTTATTGATTGATTATCATAGGACTTACGCAAGATGTAACTGCAA
>NZ_PGEM01000038.1 GCF_002934005.1 Cuspidothrix issatschenkoi CHARLIE-1
CTTACGGCGAATAGTTAAATTAGCGTGAGCAAAGGTAAAAAGGGGTTTTTAAGCTACTCCATAATCTGTATAGGGACGTTTATAAGGAGGATGTAAACCTAGTACAATATCCTCTCTGGGAACTCCCATTTTTACTAAGTCTCCGGCGGGATTTTCTTCTGTTAAATTTTGTTGTAGCCAAATTTTGCCATTTTTAATATCTAGGTGTATGACCGTCATATACACGCGGGTTAAATGTTCCCATCCCACGTTCATCCATTGATAATGGTCGTTTTCTGTATCAAAGATGAGTTGTACATCTACTTCGTTAGTGGAAATATCGTCTTTGGCGTAATTTGTGAGTAGAGTTTTAATGTATTCTCGATACTTGCTTATTTTATCCATTCTACAATCACCTCATTCTCTGGTTCATATACCACTAAGAAAACTTGATACCTTTTGAGAGCAATTTGTGTGAACTCCAGTTGAAAAAACGTTTGATAAACTTCAAATGGAACGGCCATATATAGTATACGATCTGGTTCAATAGCTTCCAATGCAAGACGATAACTAAGAAACTGACCCAAAGCAGCGTAAAAATCGGTAATAGCGGAAGGATTGATAAAACTTTTGATTTCTACTGCGATTTTCTCATTTTCTCTTTCAGCAGCAATTACTTTTTCAGCACCTAAGTCAATTTTAAATTTGACGCTGCCAAATTTGAATTTTAATGGATCATCTGTAATTAACCACTGCTCTTTTTCTAAAGCGGTTTTTACTGCTTCGTGAAATATATCTTTTGCAGATACGGGTAACACCAAATATAAACGAGCTACCTACATTTTATGGGGAAGATGGGAGTTGAACCCACAACCGTCCCCTTGGAAAAGGTTCTCGTAAGAACCCTTTTCAAGAGGGGGCTCTACCATTGAGCTACTTCCCCAATAAGTTATTTACTTTATCATAACTCAGTATAGCGCCGAATGTAATTCTTGCAAAGTGCTGAAACTTTTTTATAAGTTTTTCTCTGTCTTTATTTTCCCATGATTTAATAGGCTTATACTCATCTTCAAATTCTTTAATCAGATATTTATAGAGGTTATCTACACCAATCTTGGTAATTATCAGATGATCAATTTTTTCTGATAACCTGTGAATAATATTTAAAATATCAATTACTTCCATAGATTCAAAGTGAGAAACTTCTTTTTTTGTAAAGTCTAGTACCTTGACTTGAAGATTATTTTCTCCTAACCAAAATTTGTTTAGTTCTTTGCCATTGTCTTTTATACATTTTGCAATTTCTTTTTGATATGCACGTTTTTCATCTCTGTGAACAATGCTATTACGTCTCAAAGATATATACTCTAAAGTCTTAAATTCTATTTCTGATAATCCATTGATATCTATCATACCAATGTTTTTCCGTATCTGTTGTAATTTTTTATTAGAAAATAGTTCTTTTAGACTTGTAAGATAAATTCTTGTAAAAGAATAGACATCTGCAAGATAAATTTCAAACTGAGAATAACTCAAAATAAATAAACTGCGTAGAATAAAACTTCTAGTTTTTTCACTCTCATCTATAATTTTTTCCATCTGTGAATTAAACTGATCAGCAAACTTGTTTTCTGTGAATAACTCACTTGTATATTTTTTGGAATTATTTTTGATTTTCAACTGGTTATCAATAATGAATTGCTCAGAAATAAAAAGAAAATGTGAATAATGTGTATTTAGTTCTGAAATTTTTTGATGTAATACCACCAATTCTTTACTACGCATTTTAAATATCCATCCTATGATTTAGCTGTAACTGATTCTGTTTATTATGTTTAAACAAGTCAATAAATTAACTTATTTACATATTATAACAATATAATCTACTTGAGAAAAAATTGAAGAACCTCAGTAAAATAAAAATATAAGGATTCAGATGAGGAGATAAGATCCCCGACTTCTAAGATCAATTAATCATGTATGAACACAATAAATAAAAGAAGTCGGGGATCTGTTACCGTTGGGAGTAGAGAATTTGGATTAGATCCCAATAATTCGTTTTAACAGCGACAATTTACCCTTATATGGTGCATATCGCCAATCTATATCCAAACGAAATGAGTTTTTTAAGACACTTTTATAATGGGAAAAAGTATCAAAACTAGCTTTACCGTGATAGCTACCAATGCCACTATCACCCACACCTCCAAAGGGTAAAGAAGAAACACCAACCTGCATTACTGTGTCATTAATACATACTCCCCCAGATGATGTTTCCTGTAAAATCCGTTTTTGCAGGTTTTTATTTTGGGAAAATAAATATAAAGCCAGGGGTTTTGGTCTAGAGTTAATTAAGCTAATGGCTTCATTAATGTCTGTATATTCAATGATTGGCAAAATTGGCCCGAAAATTTCCTCTTGCATGACTGCATCTTCTAAAGTCACATTTTCTAACAAAGTGGGAGCAATATACAGTTCTTCCCGGTTAGTTTCTCCACCGACAATAATTTTCCCAGCTTTGAGTAAATTAGCCAATCTATCAAAATGTTTTGGATGAATTATTCTCGCATAATCTGGACTGGTAGCAGGATTTTCACCATAGGATGTTTGCAGACATTTTTGCAAAGCATTAACTACATTAGCTTTGATTTTTTTATCTACTAATAGATAATCAGGGGCAATACAAGTTTGTCCAGCATTAATAAATTTACCCCAAGTAATGCGTTTAGCGGTATACTCTAGATTAATGTCTGTATCAATGATACAAGGACTTTTGCCACCTAATTCTAAAGTTACTGGAGTGAGATTTTTAGCAGCAGCTTCCATGACAATTTTACCAATGGCTGTACCACCAGTAAAAAAGATGTGATCAAATTTTTGGGCTAGTAACTGTTGACTAGTTTCTACTGCTCCTTGAATGACGGTAATATATTCTGGAGCAAAGTATTTTTGAATCAATTCGCTGATTAAATTAGAAGTATGGGGTGCAAGTTCTGAAGGTTTAATAATCGTACAATTTCCCGAAGCGATCGCACCAACCAAAGGTGAGATAATTAATTGAAAGGGATAATTCCAAGGGCCAATAATTAAAACCACTCCCAATGGTTCTGGATAAATTTTAGCGGCATAGGGGAAAAATTCTAAAGGAACGGCTGCTTTCTTTGGTTTTGTCCAGTTATTAATATGTTTGAGAGCATAATCAATTTCTTTATTAACACCGATTTCTGTAGCGTAACTTTCAAATTCTGGTTTATGTAAATCTGCCTTTAACGCTTGGATAATTCCCCCTTTATTCTCACTTACTAATTGTTTGAGTATTTTTAATTGAGAAATCCGAAAAGCTACATCTTTAGTTTTACCTGTTTGGAAAAACTGCCGTTGTTTAGCGATTATATCGAGAGGTTTGGATAATTCGGTACTAATCATTTTTTATCTCAAAAATAAGTATTATGGGAGTATTATTATTTAGGTTCTACCGTACTTGTTATGCTAAATAACCAGTCTGAAAGGGGAAAGAGGGAACAGGGAATAGGGAACAGGGAATAGGGAACAGGGAACAGGGAATAGGGAATAGGGAATAGGGTAAAGAGGCAATATTTTTGTACATTAACTAATTATTTGTCAATTTAACAAAATATTGTCACAAAAAATAAAAATTATTGAAACCCTGCTATAACAAGGATCATAGCAGGGTTTAGTTATTATACCTTCTAATCATTTTGTGAAACCTTTTTTAACAAATTAATTGTCAAAAAAGGGAAAATTAACAATTTAAGTGTCAATTCCCAAAATCCATGTAAACTACTCTACTTCTGAAAATTTCACACATTAAATGTCACTTTTGATTTATAATATACAAATATGTTCCAATTAAACATCAATGTATATGAGGAATGAAACACCTATAACTCCAGACAACTTAGAAACTGAAAGTGTTACCGCCAAAGATACTCAAATCATTGTGTCGGAACTTTCCGACGAGGCGAAACTAAAAATGGAGATTATTCAAAGTTTATTAGAAGCAGGCGATCGCACTACCTATGCTCAAAGACTCAAAGAAGCAGCAGTAAAACTGGGTAAATCAGTACGAACAGTAAGGCGACTGATTGATAAATGGGAACAGGAAGGCTTAGTTGGTCTGACGCAAACTGACCGGGTTGATAAGGGTAAGCACCGAGTTGATGAAAACTGGCAGGAGTTTATTCTCAAGACTTATAAGGAAGGTAATAAGGGCGGCAAACGCATGACTCGCCAACAAGTAGCAATCAGAGTGAAGGTAAGAGCGG
The DNA here is from genome assembly GCF_002934005.1 of Cuspidothrix issatschenkoi CHARLIE-1. Taxonomy (GTDB): domain Bacteria; phylum Cyanobacteriota; class Cyanobacteriia; order Cyanobacteriales; family Nostocaceae; genus Cuspidothrix; species Cuspidothrix issatschenkoi. Next base: position 4,266 of record NZ_PGEM01000038.1, read on the forward strand.
ATCAACTAGGTGTCAAGCCTCCCTCTCACATGACTGTTTACCGTATTCTTGAACCTGTGATTGAAAAGCAAGAAAAAGCAAAAAGCATCCGCACTCCTGGTTGGCGTGGTTCTCGATTATCACTGAAAACTCGTGACGGACTAGATTTATCTGTCGAATACAGCAATCATATCTGGCAATGTGATCATACTCGTGCTGATATTTTACTGGTGGATCAACATGGTGAACTTTTAGCTCGTCCTTGGCTGACAACGGTGATAGATACTTATTCTCGTTGCATCATCGGAATTAATTTAGGTTTTGATGCACCTAGTTCTCAGGTGGTGGCTTTGGCACTGCGTCACGCCATATTACCCAAAAAATATGGAGCAGAATATGGACTACATGAGGAATGGGGAACTTATGGCAAACCAGAACACTTTTTTACTGATGGTGGTAAGGATTTTCGTTCTAACCATTTACAACAAATAGGTGTGCAGTTAGGCTTTGCTTGCCATCTTCGAGATTGCCCCAGTGAAGGCGGTATTGTCGAACGTCCCTTTGGTACTTTGAACACTGATTTATTTTCTACCTTACCAGGATACACAGGCTCAAATGTGCAGGAACGTCCAGAGGAAGCGGAAAAAGAAGCTTGTTTAACTTTACGAGAATTAGAACGTCTATTGGTAAGGTATCTCGTAGACAAATATAACCAAAGTATTGATGCTCGTTTGGGTGATCAAACTCGCTATCAAAGATGGGAAGCTGGGTTAATTGTTGCCCCCAATTTAATCTCTGAGGAGGATTTGCGTATTTGTTTGATGAAGCAAACTCGACGCTCGATTTACAGGGGTGGATATTTGCAATTTGAAAATCTCACCTATCGGGGTGAAAACCTAGCTGGTTATGCTGGGGAAAGCGTGGTGTTGCGATTTGACCCGAAAGACATTACAACTATCTTGGTTTATCGCCAAACAGGTTTTCAAGAGGAATTTTTAGCTCGTGCCTATGCCCAAGATTTGGAGACTGAAGAATTATCTCTGGATGAGGCTAAAGCTATGAGTCGTAGAATTCGCCAAGCAGGTAAAGAAATTAGTAATCGTTCGATTTTGGCTGAGGTAAGAGACAGAGAAACTTTTGTTAAGCAAAAGAAAACGAAGAAGGAACGCCAAAAAGAAGAACAGGTTGTGGTGGAAAAAGCCAGCAGTGAGCGAAGTCGAACTGCTAAAAAACCTGTGATTGTTGAACCTGAAGAAATAGAAGTGGCATCTGTGGAAAGTTCCTCAGATACAGATATGCCAGAGGTTTTTGATTATGAACAAATGCGCGAAGATTACGGGTGGTAAATTATGATTTCACAACAAGCTCAAGGTGTTGCTCAAGAATTAGGTGATATTCTCCCCAATGATGAGAAGTTACAAGCGGAAATTCACCGATTGAATCGGAAGAGTTTTATTCCTTTGGAACAGGTGAAAATGCTCCATGATTGGTTAGATGGTAAGCGACAATCACGGCAGTCTGGGAGGGTGCTAGGAGAGTCAAGAACGGGTAAAACTATGGGTTGTGATGCCTACAGACTCAGGCATAAACCGAAACAAGAACCAGGAAAACCGCCAACTGTGCCTGTTGCTTATATCCAAATACCTCAAGAGTGTAGTGCTAAGGAGTTATTTGCCGCAATTATTGAGCATTTGAAGTATCAAATGACAAAGGGAACGGTGGCAGAGATTAGAGATAGAACGCTGCGGGTTCTCAAAGGTTGTGGGGTGGAAATGCTGATTATTGATGAGGCTGATCGTTTTAAACCTAAGACTTTTGCGGAGGTGCGGGATATTTTTGATAAGTTGGAAATTGCGGTGATTTTGGTGGGTACTGATAGATTAGATGCTGTAATCAAACGAGATGAGCAGGTTTATAACCGTTTTCGCGCCTGTCATCGGTTTGGTAAGTTTTCTGGGGAAGATTTTAAGCGCACTGTGGAGATTTGGGAAAGGCAAGTTTTAAAACTGCCTGTTGCTTCTAATCTTTCCGGTAAGGCTATGCTGAAGACTTTGGGTGAGGCAACTGGGGGTTATATTGGGTTGCTGGATATGATTCTTAGGGAGTCGGCTATTCGGGCTTTAAAGAAGGGATTATCAAAGATTGATTTGGAAACTTTGAAGGAAGTAACGGCGGAGTATAAGTAATGGAAGTTGGGGAAATTAATCCTTGGTTGTTTCAGGTAGAACCTTTTGAGGGGGAAAGTATCAGTCATTTTTTGGGGCGGTTTCGACGGGCAAATGATTTAACAACTACTGGTTTGGGTAAGGCTGCTGGGGTTGGGGGTGCAATATCCAGATGGGAAAAGTTTCGTTTTAATCCTCCTCCTTCTCGGCAGCAATTGGAGGCTTTGGCTAAGGTTGTGGGTGTTGATGCTGATAGGTTAGCGCGGATGTTACCTCCTGCTGGGGTGGGTATGAATCTTGAGCCGATTCGGCTTTGTGCTGCTTGTTATGTGGAGTCGCCTTGTCATCGGATTGAGTGGCAGTTTAAGGTGACTCAGGGGTGTGAGGATCATCATTTAAGTTTGTTGTCTGAGTGTCCTAATTGTGGGGCTAGGTTTAAAGTTCCGGCGTTGTGGGTTGATGGTTGGTGTCTTCGGTGTTTTACGCTGTTTGGGGAGATGGTAAAGAGTCAGAATTTTATTGAATCACATAACAAAATTTAAACATAAATCTTCAAAATTCCTATTCGATAATACTTTCAGCCATTCTTTGATTTTATAAATGCCTAAATTTTTATTTTCAGTCACATAACCGTCACATAAGATTAATTTATTTATTCCATAGATATAAATAATCATTTATGCCCAAAATGGCACATATTTAGCGTGTTTCTTAGATTTATTTTCAGGATCATAGGGCTTAATTAAGTTTTCATTAATTGTATCCGCAATAATTCGGGAAGCCATAGAATAGTTTTTATCATCAATAGCAAATCTTTGTCTTAAGGATTCATTAGTCATTTGCTCACGACAGACAAATCGTAAACAAGCGTGCTGATAACAAGCTCTCATGCGATCGCTTTTATCCATATCTTTTAATTCTCTATAGCTCAATAAAACAGCTTCTGTATGTTGATGTTTAACATTAAAATCTGGAGCAGGTAATTGAAAAAACTCAATTGCATCAATTACTTTATCTATACCACTACCACGTTCTTCACAGATATTAATTCTTCTCATAAAAGCAGCTAAATTTTCATTGCGAGATTGAGGTGGTATATCTATAAAACGCATTGTATCAACTAATGGTTCACCCGGATTCCTAATTTCAATTCTGTCAGAAAATATCTCAATAGTAGAACTAACACCAGTCATATTAAAATCTTGGTGAATCATAGCATTAGCAACTAATTCTCTAATCGCAATCTCTGGATACATTTTGATATTTTGGCGTAATGCTTGACCAATTTGTTCATTCTCAGGTAATTGATCATTAATAAATGCAATTATTTCTTCATAGCTTACAGCATAACCTTTCTCAAATACCCGTTCTCTTTGAGTAAAAATTCTACCTTTATCTTTGTAGATAATAACTCTAATTGCTTTTCTTCCTAGTCTTTCAAAATCGCTTAATTTTTTCGCAAAAAGAATTGCACCTAAATTAGTAATATCATAATAATTATTAGCTTTTATATTAATTAGTTTTTCTTTTTCTAACCGCTCTAAAATCCCTTGTTTGTTGTCTGGTAAATTTTGTTTTGTTAATTCAAAATAACTGGGATAATTAATCTTCGTTAAAATTTCATCTGCTGTTATATTTTCTAAAGCTATTCTTTTTTCAAAAGTTTGATAGGAAAATAAATTCCACAATTCTCTTTCTTTTTCTGGATAGTCTTTAAGTTTTTTCTTATAGCTACCAACTCTAATATATTCTATTCCTTGAAAACTAACAGGTTGATAATTAGCACTAGGAATTTCCAATAATACTAAATTTTGATTTTGAAACGGAAGTTCATAAATTTTAAAGTTAATTCTAGGGAAAAGAAGTCTAAGTAACCAATTTTCCAATTCTTCATTGCCAATTTTTGTTTGTTTAGGTTTAAATTGAGTACCTACAATATTACGAGTATTATCTTCAATTCCCCAAACTAAATAACCTGTATTTTGCCCGTGTAAAGTAGCTGAATTTGATAATGCTGAAATATATTCTCCTATTGCTTCTGGTTTTTCGTTATTTTGTTTAAATTCTACCCACTCGGTTTCTTGAGGAAGTGAAATTAGTTGTTGCACAATGATAGATAATTGACTTAATTCCATAATTTTCCTTTAAATATTAATTATCTATAATATTTTTTCAACATTCCAAGCAGATTGATTACCAATTTTTCCGCATTTAGTAAACTGAAATGCTCCTCTTACAAAAGGTGATTTTCTAGGTTTTACCCCTATGAGTTCTCTAACTTCAGCAGTTGATAAAATCCATCCATTATCAACTACTTGTTGTAATTGTTCCCAATGAAAAATTGTTTTATATTGAGAAGCTCTATTTTTTAATGATTCATATCCAGACATTGTTAAAATAACCTCTCGTTCTTTTTTATCTATATTAGTGTTTTTTGGTGTTGTTATTACTTCTGAATAAAAACTATTAAACAATTCGGGACAATACTGAGAAACATAATTATAATCAGCTTCTAATCTAGCCCATTCTTCAAAAGGACGTTTAAGATTATCTTCAAAAAATTCCTGAAAACTATTATATATTTTAGAGTTATTTAAAGAACTTTCTTTTTTATACAGTTCTTTTTCTTCTACAATTTTAAGAAGTGTATAAATAACACTCCAAGTTTCATTAAGTGCTTCTGAAGATTTAGAAAGCCAAGTTCTGGCAAAAGCAGCCCTAGCATCATCTGATTGAAGTTTATAAAAGTCTGCTAACACTTCAGTATGTGTTAATCCATGAACTGCGTTACCAGCAGACCTTTTTGCTTTACCAGCACCTTGAGCAATTGCAATTTCTCTATCTCGTTGAGAGTTCGACATTTAATTTAATTTTCCTCTTGTTCAATTTCAAAAGCTATAGCTAACTCAGGACAATATCCCTTGGCAATTAATTTATTTCTTACCCATCCTTTGATTTTTTGTGTAACATCTTTACGGGTTAGAATAGCTTGAGCTTGAGGACAATTGTATCTACTTTTATCTGTTAATGATTCATTTGTTCCTAAAACTTGTTTCATTGCACTACCAACTAATGGATAAACTATGTTTTTATCAGATAATTGAAGATATTTACCTAAAGAATTGATAACTTGAGAACCTAGACTTGTACGAATGTCACTCAGTTCAGAAATATTAGGAATATGACCAAGATCAAAATTTTCAGCCCATCTTGTATAGAGTCGCTCTAATACCAAGTATGAATTAGCATCATTTAATAAGCCAATTAAATCAGGTTCATGAGTTTTAATAAACTGTATAAGTTGATCTTGTGTTGGACTAGAATCAATTTTTTCATCCCAAACTACAGGGATTTCAGGTAACATCCCAGTATAATTAATTTCCCGTTCTGCATCTTCAGGAGAATCAACTACTTTTTGTACCCATTCAGAAATTTTCTTACGCTTAGTTTCATTATTATCTCCCCAAATATCCTGGTATTTTCCTGTATTAATTGGTTGTTCGGTATTACTTTGTTTGGTTTTTCCAATATCACCAGCAATTTCTATTTTTTCTTTTGTTTTCAAAATTCCCTGTACAGGAATATCAATACCTGGAGTAACTTGACCTTCCATTAATTCCTCTATTGTTGGTATTGATTCTAAATGATCTCGCATATTGCAAATATAAGAAATTGCTCTGCGGATATCACTAGCATTTTCGTAAGTTTCATGAGTAATAATTTTAACGCTATCTAGTCTACGAGATGGGGTTAATAAGGTAATACATTGTTGATCTAAATCAGTATCTCCAGGTTTAAATTGTTTTTTCAATTTTTCAATTTGATCATAACTACGAATTTGACGACCAATAGCTCTTTGTACAAGTTCAATTAGAGACTGAGTTTTACAAGCATAGCCAATACAACCACAATAACGATTACTTACTCCTTCCCTTGCCATCCCAATTACAACAAGAACACGATTACAATTTTCATTAAGTATTCCTGTTTGTTGATATAACATCCAAGGATGTTTAGGAGACATTTTTTTGCCTTGGATATATTTTTTTTCGGTTGATTTTAGGCTTTTATCTTTGTCTATCTCATCAATGTTTGAATGAATAATATCAGCATGGTATCCTTTACTTTTGGGAAATCTTTTACGATTACTTTCAAAAATTTGATTAATTTGTTCACATATTTTTCTTCCTATTGGTACACTATCTAAAACAATCATAGAATGTACTGGATACCATAACTCTGCCTTAGAACCTTCAGGACGATGAGGCGCAATATCACTGATTACTGAGGTTTTATCCTCAATTTTGTCGCAAGATTCCATATAAGTCAGAACTGCTTGTACAACAGAAAGTTGTGGTATTAAATTTTTGTCATACCCTTCTTGTTTAGCATCATCTGTTTCTTCAAAACCAAGCTCATTATCAGCAATTAATTCTGCTCTTTTAATTCCAACTTCTTCAACAAAATATGTAAATTCTCCTTCTTTGTCACTTACATATTTCATTGAATGATCATTTTCATTAGCATCATCATAATCATAAACAGAAAGCAAAGTAAATTGAGACAGTGTTTTACCATCAGCTTCAATTGGTGTTCCTGTGTAACCAAAAACTAAAGAATCTACCGCTTTTTGAACAATATTTAAAACCTGGTATAAAGCATAATGAGGTTCATCAATAGCAATAAAAGGAAATTGAGCTAAAATCTCAGATAAATTTTCTTTGGGATTGTCATTTGTTTCAAAAAACTGATGAATACAAGCAACCCAAATATCACAACGCTCTAAACTAGGATAATCTTGAACTTGCCAACCTTCAGATAATATTCCTACTCTGGGTGCGTTAGAAGAAATACCATATTTGACAAGCTCATTTTCTCCTTCGCCTTCACCACTTAAAGAATTAGCTATTTGATTTCTAATTGCTTGTTCTTTAGTTAAAATTAAAATTCTATTAATACGAGGATATGACTTTCCTAGTTGTTTCTGGATAATATAATTTAATGCACAAGCCTGTATAACTGGCGCTAAAGTTTTACCTGCACCAACAATCCAAAAATTACCGTAAATAGTACGATTAATTTGATTCCAAGGATGCAAAAACCAATCTTGATAATCAAGAATCCGATCCCAACCTTCGCGTTTTTGGGCTGTTCTTAACTTATCGAGATTTATTCTTGGATGATCAAAAAAGAATGTTTTTGACCAATATTCATCAGGTTTAATACCTTTTTTACTATTATGCTCTCTGCAAAGGGGTTGTAAATTTTCTATTTCATCAGGACCATTATTACGTCTGGCAACAATATGGTCTACTGTATCTGCTGGTTTAATACAACCTGGATGATTACATTGAGGTGAACTACTCCACTTATTAATAAATTGTGTCCATGTATCTGAAGTCATCCAACTTGGTTTTTTAAGAGACATACATTTTTCCTTATACTGGTTTAACTACTTAATAATATTATGCCTTAGATTGTGATAAATAACATCTAACCACACAGGAATTACAGCCTTACCTTCATCCAGGGATACTAGACGCGAAGTAGCTTTTTGTTAGACATCCTTACTTTGGTAACTTGCTTGCTAACCCCTGATAAATAACATCTAACCACACGGGAATCACAGCCTTACCTTCATCTAGGGATGCAATAGCCATCTTCCGATCAAATTCTACCAAAGAAAGCGAATCATCCTGTGATAACAACAACATAAACCGCTTCCCGTGACCAGAAATAAACAACTCCGGTTCTTGTTCCTTCAGTTGTTTCAGAATAAAACAAGCAACATCAAAACTTATCCCCGTAGACAGCCAATATACCAAAGCAGCCAGTTCCACCAGATTAGACCTGGAGTAATAAATACTGCGTCCCGTTCCCGTCTCACTAATCACAGGCACAACAATCCCTTTCTCTCGCCAATACTGGATCTGGCGGAGAGTACAACCTGTAATTTGAGCCGCTTCCTTACTTGTGAAAAATGTTTCTTGCATAAAAAACTATTTTACAGAAAGAAGCTATAGTACAAATATGGTAGTATTAAACAAATATGTTTATTATATGAGCCAAATCACTATTCAGTGCCGTCTACTGGCGAGTGAATCTACCCGTCAACAGTTATGGCAATTGATGGCTGAGAAAAACACGCCACTGATTAACGAATTACTCATGCAAATGGGTAAACATCCAGAATTTGAAACTTGGCGACAAAAAGGTAAACACCCCACAGGTGTAGTCAAAGAACTGTGTGAACCTTTGAAAACTGATCCGCGCTTCATGGGACAACCTGCAAGGTTTTACACCAGTGCCACAGCATCAGTGAACTATATTTATAAATCCTGGTTTGCCTTAATGAAGCGGTTTCAGTCCCAACTAGACGGCAAACTGCGCTGGTTAGAAATGCTCAATAGTGATACTGAATTAGAAGCAGCCAGTGGAGTCTCCTTGGATGTACTTCAGACTAAATCTGCCGAAATTTTGGCTCAATTTGCTGCCCAAAATCCTGCTGAAACTCAACCAGCAAAAGGTAAAAAAGGGAAAAAATCTCCAACTTCAGATAGCGAACGTAATTTATCAAAAAACTTATTTGATGCTTACAGTAATACAGAAGATAATTTAACTCGTTGTGCCATTAGTTATTTACTCAAAAATGGCTGTAAGATTAGCAATAAAGCAGAAAATACCGATAAATTCGCTCAACGTCGCCGCAAAGTAGAAATTCAAATTCAACGTTTGACAGAAAAATTAGCTGCTCGAATCCCTAAAGGACGAGATTTAACTGATACCCTAAGATTGGAAACTCTTTTTAATGCTACTCAGACTGTTCCTGAAAATGAAACCGAGGCGAAATTATGGCAAAATATTCTGTTAAGAAAATCTAGTCAAGTGCCGTTTCCAGTGGCTTACGAAACCAACGAAGATTTAGTTTGGTTTAAAAATCAATTTGGGCGGATATGTGTAAAATTCAGTGGCTTGAGTGAGCATACTTTTCAAATTTATTGTGATTCTCGCCAACTTCACTGGTTTCAAAGATTCCTAGAAGATCAACAAATTAAGAAAGATAGTAAGAATCAACATTCTAGTGCTTTATTTACCCTGCGAAGTGGTCGTATTTCTTGGCAGGAAGGACAAGGCAAGGGAGAACCCTGGAATATTCACCATTTAACTCTTTATTGTTCTGTAGATACTCGTTTGTGGACAGAAGAAGGAACAAATTTAGTCAAAGAAGAAAAAGCCGAAGAAATTGCTAAAACCATCACCCAGACAAAAACCAAAGGTGATCTTAATGATAAACAACAGGCACATCTCAAACGTAAAAGTTCTTCTTTAGCTAGAATTAATAACCATTTCCCTCGTCCTAGCCAACCTTTATATAAGGGACTATCTCATATTCTAGTTGGTGTGAGTTTAGGTTTAGAAAACCCTGCCACAATTGCAGTTGTAGATGGTACAACGGGAAAAGTTTTGACATATCGCAACATTAAACAACTACTTGGTGAAAGTTATAAATTACTCAATAGACAGCGACAACAAAAACACCTGTTATCCCACGAACGCCATGTCGCTCAAAGGATGTCAGCACCAAATCAATTTGGAGATTCAGAGTTAGGGGAATATATAGATAGATTACTTGCAAAAGAAATTATTGCAGTTGCCCAAACATATAAAGCTGGCAGTATTGTTATTCCAAAATTGGGAGATATGCGAGAGCAAATTCAGAGTGAAATTCAATCTAAAGCTGAACAAAAATCAGATATAATAGAGGTTCAACAAAAGTATGCCAAGCAATATCGAACTACTGTTCATCAGTGGAGCTACGGTAGATTAATCTCTAATATTCAAAGTCAGGCAAGTAAAGCAGGAATCGCTATAGAGGAGGGAAAACAACCAATTCGAGCGAGTCCATTAGAGAAAGCCAAAGAATTAGCGATAAGCGCCTATCAATCCCGAAAAGCCTGATTGACAAAATACCGAACCTTAATAATAGAATAGGAATTAACAATAGCGCCGCAGTTCATGTTTTTGATAAACCTCTGTTCGGTGACAAATGCGGGTTAGGTTGACTGTTGTGAGACAGTTGTGCTTTCTGACCCTGGTAGCTGCCTACCTTGATGCTGCTGTTCCTTGTGAACAGGAATAAGGTGCGCCCCCAGTAATAGAGGTGCGGGTTTACCGCAGTGGTGGCTACCGAATCACCTCCGAGCAAGGAGGAATCCACCTTAATTATTTATTTTTGGCGAACCATAAGCGAGGTCAAAAACCCTGGGGTTCTGCCAAAGGTCTAAATCCGTTGTCTAGTCTGTGTTTCAGATGTTAAGATGCTTTGATAATGTTCTCTTCAGAGGGAAATTAGGAGCAAATTTAGGACATCTGCCAAAATTGCTTTTGGAGGTGTCTTTAGATAAGGGTTTGGTCGGGCGGAGTTTTAACACCCCTCCCGGAGTGGGGCGGGTTGAAAGACACAGATGGAAGATCACCACGGCACAGGATTTATAGGTTTCAACACCCCTCCCGGATTGGGGCGGGTTGAAAGACATTTATGCAAGTATAATAAAAAATATCTGGGTGGGTTGAAAGATCAGTAGGTCGTGGGTTTAACTCTGAAAACACTATATAAATACAGTGTTGCTTGTGATAGTTAGGGACAATTAATTTGTTAACAGTGACACGAATTAGTTAAAATGACATTAATCTGTTAACAGTGACAAATAAATTGTTAATGTACACGAACGTACAACCTAAAGCCGATGATGAGATTTGAACTCACGACCTACTGATTACGAATCAGTTGCTCTACCCCTGAGCCACATCGGCGCATACAGTCTAGTATAATAACATAATTTACTAATGATGGAACAAAATTCTCAAAATAATCTTAAACCTCAACAATATCAACGCCTCAAAGCCGAAGCAGCCGCACCCTATCGGGGTTTGCGGAAATTTATCTATATCAGCGTCGGTGCATCGGGCTTTATCGGTGCATTCGTCTTCTTCTTTCAACTCCTAGCAGGACGGGATATTGAACAAGCCCTGCCTAATTTCGCCCTTCAACTAGGAGTAATAGGACTAATGGTACTTCTGTGGCAATGGGAAAACAGAAAGAAGAAGCAATAGGCAAGAGTATGGCTAACGCCACGCTTTGCTATCAGGAGGAAGAAGAAAGAAGGAAGAACTAAAAATATAATTCTCCTCTGCTCCCCTACCCCTGCTCCCGGTTGGTGAGCGACTTGCCCTGAGCGAAGTCGAAGGGAGTCGAACCGCTGCCCCCTACCTATTTACCTGTCACCAAATAGGGAGAATTAATAGGTTTAACCCGTCCAGCATTAACCAGCGCTTGATAGACAAAGGCGGCAATATCGGCTCTAGTTGCTTGACGTTGAGGTGCAAGTTCCTTCACATTGGGATAGTTAATCACCAATTGGCGTAAAGTTGCTGCTGCAACCGGACCGACTGCATAACTAGGAATTTTACCAGCATCCACATAGAAGCTGATGATACTTTGAGAACTAGCAGTTAAACCCAAACCATTAGCCAAAGCTACCAAAGCTTGAACTCTAGGAATTTGTTGCTCTGGTTTAAAAGTGAAATCAGGATAACCAGAGAGGAAAGGACTACTAGAAGCAATTTTAATGGCATTATAAGCCCAATAATTGCTGGCTACATCATTAAAAGTAATAGCCGCCCGTGTTGACTTAGGTTTAAAAGCCTTATTAATAATGGCCGCAAATTGAGCGCGAGTTACAGGTTCATTGGGTTTAAAACTACCATCGGGAAAACCAGCGATAATATTTTGGGAAGCTAAGGCTTCAATATAAGTTTTTGCCCAATAACCTGTTGGAACATCTTTAAAAGCCGTATTCCCAGTATTCCCAGTATTATTATTGGGAGGAATAGTCACAGCAGTCGCCACAAAATCAACTGCGCCAAAAATCTTCTTCTCATTGATATCATTACCAACTGCGGCAATTCTTATACCTTTTGTCGCATTGTTAAGATCATAACGAACGTTATCGCGGATGAGATTACCACCAGGACTGTCATTAGTTCCCAGGTTAGGGACTGCGCTGATAGTAGCAACTATACCATCCTGTGTATTATTGCGAATGGAGTTTTTACGGAGTATGGGTTTTGCCGTGTCATTGATATACAAACCGCTTTTGTTTTGGATGATATTGTTGCCCTCTATCAAAGGTGTGGAACTACCACCAACTGACAGACCAAAACCATTATCTTGAAACAAGTTACTACGAATTGAACCTTGGGCGGATTTAGTTACGGAAATCCCCTGACCCTCGTTTTTCAAAAAGACGTTATTTTCAATTTGGGGATTAGCTGTACCCGTAAGATAAACCCCGTCTCTCTTGCTGTTAATAAAGGTACAGTTTTTGATCACAGGGCTACTCGATTCTAACCAAATAGCCGTTCCCCGTGAATTAGGATTGGTAAAAGTTAAACCTGTAATCGTAGTATTATTGTTAGCTAACAGTGTAATATCCTGTTTTGCCCAAGTACGACTGGTGTAAAAACCACCACCAATAATTATGATTCCTTCACCTTTATTGGATTCATTACCTTGAAGTGTCACACCTGGGTTAAGCACAAGGGGAAATTTTTCACCACTATCCTTAGTATAGCTACCAGGAGCAACCTGAATTACTGTACCTGGTTGAGCCTTAGATAAAGCAAAGGTAATTGTTTTATAAGGTGAGGCAACAGTTCCCGTCCCTGTTACGTCTTGTCCTGTAGCGGAATTAACATAAATGACATTAGCACTAGCTGGAGCTTGGGCAGTTACCACTGGTATATTACCTGCTTTAACCTGAGTAGGTATAAGGGTGGAGCTACCAGCAATTAACAACAAAGCTGTAAAGGTGCTTTGCAAGGATAAATTGGAAATGTGAAAACCCTGATTTTTCATTTTGTTACTGAAGTTATCTACTTAATTGTGGTACTCTCACAAAAGTTTAAGCTAAAACTCATGACAAACTATAGCGGATAATTAGCACTTATTCAGCTAAAATCGGCATTAAAAAATAATATAACTTAAGATAGCAATCCTATTTGATTGTTGGACTACACGTAGGTTTGCTGAATAAGTTCAGGACTTACGCAAACCAAAATTAGGGGTAATTCATGAATTACCCCTACCAAAGAATAAGGGTTTCAGTTACATCTTGCGTAAGTCCTAAAAAATTTGATTTGGAAGTCCCTCAACCAAAATAAAAAAGGATGAATATATGCTTATCTATTGCCATTGGTGCATAGTTACTGATTTCATTGAGTTTTAACTTATCAAGCTTTGCTTAACTCCTGTACAAGTAGCACAAGCAATACCTATAAAAAACACAGTTCAATTAAAAGCGAATCAAAAGTTATTGATTATAGCTTTCAGATGGCTGATAAAGAGTTATATCTTAAGAGGGTGTTTGAAAAGTGATAAACCCTAATTTTCATCACATTTCCACCCTCCTTGTCAAGGCTACGGTCTACACAGAAGTCTAATCAGGCTGCCTAATAGAGTTTTAATGCCTCCTAACCCCCAATACGAAGACAGATAGGACTTGTGTGTACACCGTAGCTTATCAAGGGGAAATAGTGAAAATTTTCAGCCACAATAAAAAATGAGGATAAGATTTCTTATCCCCAAATTTCCTGCCAAGACCAGGGCAACTGGTAAGTATTTACCAAATGGTTAATAAGCTAAAGTTTCTAAAGTTTCTCTTAGATACATTTGTACTTGTTGATCTAGACGTAGACTTTCTAATTGGGTATTACATTCTAGTTGCCATCTTTGAAAGCCAGAACTAGCAGAGATCACGTATTTCAGATTATGCCAAAGTTGAGTGTTAACAGATAATTGGCGATCTCTACGCTCACCCTTGATATAGTCTTTGCTATCGTGGTTATGGGCGTAATCGCTAGAAGTTGGAAATTGAGCCATAATTCCTCATTCCTTATGTGTGACTTCCAGAGTTAGACAATTGGGGATTTGGGATTTAAAATTGATTATTTGTTTCGCACTTAAGGGGAAGACTTGATTTGAGCTACCCAAACCTAAAATTGAAAATTTTTGCTCAATCCTTTCTCAGGATAATGGTTTTATACTGGAAAATTCTGTCTCATTCATCACTAAATTGAGAATTTTCTGCGAGAAATTTCTAAAATAACTTGTTCTTAATTAAACCGAGAACTTTTTTAATTTGTATCAGCAGTCAGGGGATTTATAAACTGAAATTAATCATGAAACTATTTCTCATACCGGGTTTTACTGTTTCTGAATCCTCAATTACGGAGTGCTGAGTTTATCTTATTTGAGTGTTGAACCCTCAATAATTTTGATTCAACACTCATCAACTCAGCACTCAACGCTGTGATCACCGGACTACTTTGTCATAGTCAGGGTACGACGTTTAGTTACCATTTGATAGGCTTCGATAATGTCATTTTCAGCCCAGTCATGGAACTTATCAATGCCGATACCACATTCATAACCTGAGTTAACTTCGCGGGTATCTTCCTTCATCCGTTTTAGGGAGTCAAGGACACCCTCATAAATTACCTTGTTGTTACGACGCACGCGCACTTTACAGTTGCGAACGAGTTTACCAGATTGGACATAACAACCGGCAACAGCACCACGACCAACGGGGAAGACTGCACGGACTTCTGTTTGTCCCAAGGGTTCTTCCACCAATTCTGGTTCAAGTAGACCTTCCAAGGCACCTTGAATATCTTCCAAGAGTTTGTAGATGATGTTGTATTCCCGAACATCCACACCTGCTTCATCCGCAGCTTGTCTAGCACCACTGGCATAGGTAGTATTGAACCCAATGATGACAGCATTACTAGCCGCAGCTAAGTCTATATCTGTTTCGGTGATCTCGCCAGCCGTAGCCAGGAGCATCCGAATTTGGACTTCGTTTTGAGGAATTTGGCGCAGGGAGCCGATAATAGCTTCCACAGAACCTTGCACGTCGCCCTTGAGGATCAAGTTGAGTTCTTTCAACTCGCCTTCTTGTGCTTGTGCTGACAGGGTAGTGAGGGTAACACGACCTTGTAACAAGCGAGATTGACGTTGTTTGTCGGCGCGATCGCTTGCCAATGCACGAGCTTCTTTTTCGTTTTCAAAGACCTCGAAATCATCACCGGCAGCAGGTACATCACTTAAACCGAGAACCTCAACTGCAAAGGATGGACTAGCAATATCTACGCGCTTACCGCGATCATTGACCATCGCCCGGACTTTACCGAAGGCTGATCCAGCGACTAGCATATCGCCAACGTGGAGAGTACCGTTTTGAATTAGTAAGGTCGCAACCGCACCCTTAGCTTTATCCAAATGTGCTTCAATAACTGTACCTTTAGCCACCCGATCTGGATTGGCGGATAGTTCGGCAACTTCCGATACTAGCATAATCATTTCCAGGAGGGTATCCAGGTTTTCACCTTTCATGGCACTAACAGGAACCATGATTGTATCACCACCCCAGTCTTCAGCGGTTAGACCATAATTAGTAAGTTCTTGTTTCACCCGTTCTGGTTGTGCGCCTTCTTTATCAATCTTATTGATGGCAACAACAATGGGAACATCTGCGGCTTTAGCGTGGCTAATAGCTTCGATGGTTTGGGGACGAACACCATCATCAGCCGCTACAACTAAAACGGCAATATCTGTCACCCTAGCTCCTCTGGCACGCATAGCTGTAAAGGCTTCGTGACCGGGAGTATCTAGGAAGACAATTTGGTGTGGTTTACCTTCATGTTCGATATCTACGTGGTATGCGCCGATATGTTGGGTAATACCGCCAGCTTCGCCAGCAGCGACTTTAGTTTTGCGAATGGAGTCAAGGAGAGTGGTTTTACCGTGGTCTACGTGACCCATAATGGTGACAACGGGAGGACGACGAATCAGGTGATCCAAATCTGCCAAGTCAATCATTTCTGTGACTTTGCGAGCTTCAGCTTCACGTTCGACCACTTCCACTTCCACTTCTAATTCTTTGGCGACTAGAGTAATGGTGGGAATATCGAGGTTTTGGGTGATACTCACAGCCATGCCTTTCATAAACAGGATTTTGACAATCTCTGTATCGGCAATGACTAAAGCATCCGCCAGTTCTTGAACTGTTAATGGACCGGTAATAGTTAATGTGGCTGGACGTTCAGCTTTTTGTTCTACTTCTTGGCGACGGTTTTGTTCGCGGGGAGAACTAGATTTTTTACCTTTGGTACTAGGCGCGGCGATAACTGCTGCTGTTGGAGTAGCGGCGCGAGCGGATTTGGGTTTGGGAGGACGGGCAATGGAAAGACTAACCTGTACAGCAGTACCAATGTCTATGCCATTCTCATCTAGTTCTTCGTCATCGAGTAAATCATCATCCAGGATGGGTTTGATCCGTTTATTCTTGGGACCGACCTTAGCCTTTTCTTTGATTTCGTCAATGATTTCTTCTTCTTGCCATTTTTTGCCACCTTTGCTAGGACGAGGTGGTGTGGGGCGCTTGAGATCCAGAAGATCGGGAACAATTGGTGTCTCGTCTAATAGTTCTTTTTTCGCTCCCCCTACATTATGTCTGGGTGGAGTGGCAATGGGCATGGCTGCGGCTGGTTCACCGGAGCGTGCAGGTCTACTAGGACGTTGAATATCGCCTGGTGCGCCAAGGGATGGTCTATTGCCCCGTTGTTCTGGTTTGGTCGGGGCTGAGTTACCGCGACTGGGTCTTGGTGGCGCAGTTTGTGAACCTTGGTCGGCTGAGGGTTTATTGGCTTTACCTCGGACGGGTTGCCTATCTTCATCTGTGCGCTGTTGTGGGCGATCGCGTTTGAGAATTGGTTTGTCCGTAGTTCCGATCTGTTCTGGTCCTGATGACTGACCATCTGGACGAGGAGGTGGAGAAGCCAGTTGGGGTTTTTGTGGTTTCTCTGGTTTGGGTCTAGGAGTAGATATTTTTTCTGATTTTTCCGCCGTAGGCTTCTGAACTACCAATTCAGGTTGAGATTCCTGTTCCGGTGGGTTAAGATTAGGCTTTTGCGGAGTCTCAGATTGATTCCGTGGTACTGGTCGAGATGGTGCCGTCGGCTTCATGGGTGAGACTGGTGTAGCGAAAGGCCGTGGAGGTGAAGGATGATTAGCGTCAGTTGCGACTGAGGCATCTGGGCTGTTGGTAGTAGTGTTTCTCAATATCTTGGGTTTACGAATTTCCAGAATTTGTTGCTTGTGATTGGCGCTAGGACGATTTTTAGCGCTGTTTTGGGATGAATTTGGTTTATGGACGTTTGCACCTTGTTCCTTTTTGGAGGCTAAACTCGTGGCGGCAACTTTTTCGGCTGCGCTACGAATTTGTTCAGCTTCAGATTCGGAAATGGTACTACTATGGCTTTTAACGGCAATATCAAGCTGGTCGCAGATTGCTAATAGCTCTTTATTATCCAAATTCAATTCCTTTGATAAGTCATAGATTCTAACTTTGCCGTTGTTCATCCACTCTTTCCCCTTTAATTTACAGTTTTAACGGATGGTTGCCTGGTTTGTGACATCTCCACCCTTTGATCACTGTTTTTTTGCGGTTGCCCTTGGTGATTTTGCCGGTGCCTCCAGTTAGGAAAGAGAGATGTTTCGGTTTAATGCTGGCATCTCCACCAGAAATGATGGTTGATGTCCAATTGCGCTTTAGCGCTACCAGGTGGCCATGTTTGATGTTTTTGTTTTGCTGATTGGTGATTCTTCCACAACACGATCAAGAAAAACTTCTGTGGAGGTAATGCCGGGAGTCTTCTACCCAACAATTAGGTAGATGAAATTAGCGGTTTACATCCATTTACTATTTTGGCACTAACTTGAGCGATACTAAAGGTTATGATTAAAAGTGCCAATAGGTCGGCTTTTTTATCTTCTTTTTAGAGATTATCGCAATTTTAGTTATTACCATTCATCTGATCTTAGGAATCACTGTGATTTAAACGTTGCCACAATGTTTGATACAGTGTGTCTGGGACTTTTCCTTGCAGCGATCGCCGCGCTGGCCAAAGGCAACGCCCTAATCTATTTTTTTTCTGAGCTAGTTGCAAGCAGCTCGCCTGGCGACAAATGTAGGCAGAACGCCCCATGCCCTGATCCAATTGTACATTTCCCGATGGAAAGACGCGGACAATCCGCCAAAACTCTTGTTTTAAGTTGACTTGACGACAACTAATACAACGCCGATAGTTGGGTTTCATCAGTCTTTTGTCGGATTAAATCAGATATCTTTTTGATACTAAAGAGTTTTGTTGTGAGAACGGTTGACGGTTGACTGTGGGGCGGAGTTGACCGCCCCTACTGTCTGTTTAAGCTAGTGTGATAATTTGGGAAAATTAATCTTCCTCGTCGTTGTCAAAACTATCTTGATTTAATTCTAATTCTTCTTCCATTTCATCTTCAAATTCTGATCTGTCATCTTCGTTATTTTCTGCTTGATACTGCGCTCTGACGGCGGCAAATTTGGTATCTTCGGCTGCATGGTCATACTTGGCCTGATCTTTGATATCAATTTTCCAACCAGTCAAACGGGCGGCTAATCGGACATTTTGCCCTTCTTTACCAATGGCTAAACTGAGTTGATCTTCTGCTACTAAAACGTGGGTTTGGCGACTTTCAGGATCCATGAGTCTGACTTCATCTACCCGCGCTGGACTCAACGCATTAGCAATGTATGTAGCTGGATCTGGAGACCAGCGAATTACATCAATTTTTTCTCCCCGTAGTTCATTCACTACCACTTGGATTCTTGATCCCCGCGCCCCAATACAAGCTCCAACGGGGTCTACATCCCGATCTAGGGTGTCAACAGCAATTTTTGTCCGGGGACCAACATAACGAGAGGGCGGGTTAGCTTCTCGCGCTACAGCCACAATTCGCACTACCTCATCTTCAATTTCTGGGACTTCGTTGGCGAATAGATAAACTACTAAACCTGCATCAGCACGGGATACCATTAATTGTGGTCCCCGTTGTTGTCCTTGGGAAACTTTTTTCAGGTATACCTTAAACATAGCATTAGCTCGATAGTTATCGTTGGGTAATTGTTCCCGCTTCGGTAACTCGGCTTCTACTTCTGGCTGTCCTAGTCCACTTGTGACAGCTAAAACTACTGATTGTCTTTCAAAACGTAAGACTCTTGCCTGTAATACTGTTCCTTCTAAGTCTTGAAACTCTTCTTGCACCATTTGGCGCTGTTGATCCCGCAATTTCTGCGCTAATACTTGTTTGGTTTGCATGGCGGCCATGCGCCCAAATTCGCCTTGATCGGGAGTGACATCTAATACTACAGAATCGCCTAGTTGGGCTTCTGGGGCTACTTGCTGTACTTCGTCTAAGGAAATTTGATGATCGGAGTTTGCGACTGCTTCCACAATAGTTTTAGTGGAAAGTACCCGAAATCCTTCGCCGTCAATATCTAGTTCTACTTCAAAATTTTGAAAATATTCTTCGTCAAATTGTTTACGTTCTAAATTTTGGGCGCGACGATAACGTTCGTAACCTTTGAGTAAGGCTTCTCTAATAGCTGCTTGTACAGCCAAACGGGGTAAATTTCGTTCTTGGCTAATATTTTCAATTAGGTCTTTTAATCCTGATAAAGTCACCATTGACATACGCAGTCTCCTAAAATTTTATGTAAGTGGTCAGCAAAATCAGATAATAGGTAAGGAGTCATTGTTTTCCATGACAAATTACTCCTGACCAATTACCAGTTACCAGTCCCTAATCCAATGTCTAAAATCTCAAATGATTAGCGACGCTCATCCAGTTGTACTGTAGTGATGAGATTACGAGGAATTTCTACTACACGACCTTTTTGATTGAGGTAAACTGTAGTCTCATCCCGGCGAACTAATTGGCCTATCCACTCTTGCTGTTGTTCGTAGGGTGGGGAAGTGGAAATGATGACAGGAAATCCTTTGAAGGAAATAAATTCCCTGTCTGTTACCAGTTGCCGCGAAATACCAGGACTGGATACTTCCAATACATAAGCGTCTGGAATAATCTCTGCCGCGTCTAATGAAGCTTCTAAGGCACGGCTCATCCTTTCACAATCATCCAAACCAATGTCCTGTAGAGGATTACAGATATCTACCCGCAAGACTGGGGGACGTTGGTTTGTGTGAAAAACAGCGCCAACAATTTCTAATCCTAGTTCTGCTGCTACTGGTGAGGCTAAATCAATAATTTGTGGTATTAAAGGATGAGTCATGGGAAAATTCAATAAAAAAAAGTGGGCTTTAACCCACTTCTGGCGATAGGGATATCTTCCAAGAAGTATTGTGGCGAACTGGCATTAGTTCGCCCCTAACATGAGTGTAGCGTATTTATTTCATTAGTCATGACTGACCGGGAAAAATCAGGGAACAGGGAATAATAATGGTTGGCTGAGTTTTTGATACATCACCAACCACTTTAAAACATTATCCAAGAGCGATGACGAACCACTGCTGCAAGGAGTCTGTAATTTCTCCATATATTAGTTCTATGTTACGGTTATTTAATCTTGATAAATCACTTGTTTTTCGCACTAAATATTTAATTGTATGTCCTTGATTTTCTAATGTTTTGACTAAATGCGAAGCTGTAAATCCATTTCCACCATAAATATTTTCATATTAAATAAACCACGAAGTAACGAAGTACACGAAGAAGGAAGAGAAGAAAAAGATATATGGCAATTGTATTAGATTTTTGAATGATATAACGAACCACAGAGACGCAGAGAGCGCGGAGGTAGAGAACAAAGAGAAATTTTCAAATCTTATCTCACGTAATCTCTATTCATACGTGAAATAATTGGTAGTATGGGTGATCTTCCCATACCCAAGAAAGTTCTGCTGTTTTATATTTACTATTTCCTCCTTGCATTCCTAAATAAATTAAGCTTCTTCTAAAAATTCTTCTTCATTGCGAGGAGTAGAACTCCAATTATTAGCAAAAGCTTTAGTAAATAGATGGTATAAACTGCGAGTGCCTGCTAAAAATTCTGGGTCTTTGGTGCGAAGATATCGGAATGTAACACCAGATTGTAAGTTTAGTAATACTACTTCTGAGAGGTTGCACCCAATTGGGATCATTTTGATATATTCTAGTAGGGACAGCAAAAAAATTTTTTATCTCGGCTTCTGTAGTCACAGGTTTAATTTTAAACTGATGGTTATTGATTTTTGTAGTTGTAGTTAAAGAAGTATATTGAGGAGAAAAACAATGAAAGCGATATTAATGACAGCAGCAGGTAAACCGGATGTTTTAGAGTTACAAGAAGTTCCCCAACCTATACCAACAAATAAAGAAATTTTAGTTCAGATATTAGCGGCTGGTGTTAACCCTATTGATACTAAATTACGTCAACGGGGGACATTTTACCCTGAGCAAATGCCCGCTATTTTAGGATGTGATGGTGCGGGGATAGTGGAAGCTGTGGGTAGTGATGTTGAAAAATTTCATGTTGGTGATGAAGTATATTTTTGCTATGGTGGTTTGGGAGGAAATGCAGGAAATTATGCTGAATATACCATTGTTGATGAAAGATTTGTTGCCTTTAAACCTAAATCTATTTCTTTTGCACAAGCAGCAGCAGCACCTCTAGTTTTAATCACTGCTTGGGAAGCTTTATATGAAAGGGGAAGACTTGAACCAGGAGAAAAGGTATTAATTCATGCCGGTGCTGGTGGTGTTGGTCATGTAGCTATTCAACTAGCTAAACTCAAAGGTGCAGAGGTAGCAACTACGGTAAGTTCTCCAGAAAAGGCTAATTTTGTGACTAAACTGGGTGCGGATAAAGTAATTTTTTATCAAGAAACTGATTTTGCAACATCTGCATTAGAATGGACTAATGGTGAAGGTGTAGATTTAGTTTTTGATACTATTGGTGGTGATACTTTTGAAAAATCTTTTCCCGCAGTGCGAGTTTATGGAGATATTGTCACTATTCTTGAACCGAAAGCTAATACTGTTTGGAAGGTTGCGAGAAATAGAAATCTCCGCATTGGTTTAGAGTTAATGCTGACACCAATGTTATTAGGAAATGTGGAAGCATTAATACATCATGGAGAAATTCTTCAACAGTGCGCTAATTGGATAGATGCAGGTAAGCTAACAATTGAAGTTAGTCAAACTTTTCCTTTAGCAGAAGCAGCAAAAGCACACGCTGTAATTGAGTCTGGTTCTGTTCAGGGTAAACTCGTTTTATTGAATTAATAACTACTCCCTTCCAGCTAAAAGATTACAGATGTTTTTCTCTGTGTTCTCTGTGCCTCTGTGGTATGCCTTACGGCACGCTACGCGAACGTGATTAAAAATTTAGGTAATTTAATATTAGGATAGGAGTAAATATAAAATTTGTTGAGCTATTTACAAAAATGGAAATTTCCCCAAGTTTATTACATAAAAAACACTGTTAAACAAATAAAATCCTTTGGTGCGGTATTAGGAAAAAGTCTGATTTCTAAATCCGTACTAATTGGACTTCTTTGCATATTAACTATATTTTTATTTCCTGTTCCTACTTTTGCAGCACCAACAGAACAAAATGAACCTATCATTTTAACCTTAGAATTGTTACAAGAAAGGGTTAAATCACCTATTTTAAAAGATGGTAATTTAACTGTAGATTTAAGGAAAATGGTGATTAATTTACGTTCTGAAAATACTATGTTTCGGGATAGTTTTTACCAATTACTGAGAAAAGAATTGCAAAAAACAG
Organism: Cuspidothrix issatschenkoi CHARLIE-1; assembly: GCF_002934005.1. Taxonomy (GTDB): domain Bacteria; phylum Cyanobacteriota; class Cyanobacteriia; order Cyanobacteriales; family Nostocaceae; genus Cuspidothrix; species Cuspidothrix issatschenkoi. The sequence continues at coordinate 27,136 of NZ_PGEM01000038.1, forward strand.
GTGCAAAACCTTTAGGTTTAGATTTGAGTAATTCTATCATTGAAGGTGATTTTTATGGGAGTGATTTAGGTTTAAGAACTCCTCTTTATGCTCAAGGTATAGCTCAACTTTTTACACCTACTGAACGGGAACAGTTAGAAAGTCTTCATTCTGTATGTTTGCAATCTTTAGCATTAGATTTTCCTAATTCTAAAGATTGTAAATCTTTGTTAGGTAATAAGTCAAATAATTCTAGCAATATTGCTGTATTTCGTGGTGCTTTAATTATGGTTGACAGTCGTTTTAATGGGGAAGTAAAATTTCCTAATACGTTCTTTCTTCAATCTGTAAATTTTCAAGGAGCAAATTTTTTAAAACCTACTAATTGGGATGAATCTAGATTTAGTCGAACTGTAAATTTTAATGGTGCTATTTTTCACGCCCTTACTAGTTTTCAAGGGAGTATTTTTTTTGATAAGGCTAATTTTCAAAATGTAAACTTTATAGAATCTGCTAATTTTCAAGGTAATATTTTTTGTGATGATGTAAAATTTACTCAAGGGAAGTTTCAACAGATCGTAAAATTTAATAGTAGCTTTTTGCAAAAAAAAGTTGATTTTTCTAATGTTACTTTTAATAATCAAGTAAATTTCAATAAGGTTGATTTTCATGCAGCTTTATTAATGAAAGATACTATTTTTAAACAAGCTCTAATTTTTAGAGAAGCTGAGTTTAATCAATTTGTAGATTTGCAAGGTGCAAGTATTTTGAATCAAGCTGATTTTAGTGATGTCAAATTTGCAGAAACAGCTTTTTTAAATGTTGCTGGTTTGGTGTTTAATTCTAATCAAGCAAAAATTTTAGGTAATGTGGGGGAAATTGGGAAAAAGTTGATTGTCCCAACATTACAAGGTAATCAAAATATTTTGCGGAATTTAAGTCAAAATTTCCGTCTTCAGCAACAGGTAAGTGACGCAAATCAGTTAGAATATACTAAACAACGTTTAAGGTTAATTGAATTAAGTCATCGGTTAGTAGCTGTGAATATTAATACTGCTTCTATTAATAGGTTGATAAATTTAGGTTTTTCGGAAACTCAAGCCATTGAAATTAGCAAATATCGTCAAATTCAACATTTTCGGAATATTAGTGAGTTACTAATTTTACCAGATGTGGATTTAGAAATATATAATAAATTAAATGATAAAATTATCGCAACTGAACCAATGGTTTTCAGTGGTTGGATAGTTAAATTTTTAAGTTGGTTGTTATTAAGTTTATTATTATTAATAAGTGGTTATGGTACTAACTTTTGGTTAGTTTTTGGAGTCGGTGGTGTAGTTATTTCCTGTTTTGGTGTATTATTTTGGTTAGTTGATCGCTATCGTCGTTTGTCTCCTGTTCCTATTGTTCCTCGATATTATGAAAGTCTTTGTATATTATCTAGTTTTATCTGTTTAATATCTGGTAGTGTGTTGGCTATTTTTCGTAATTCTGGTAATCCTTGGTTAACTTTACTGTGTGTATTATTAATTATTGTTCCTATCCCAGCAATTTTAGTATGGCAACTTTATCAACAAGGACGCTATCATGATTTAATGGATATTTCCTATTTTCGAGAAGATGGAACTTTAAGACAGTTAAGATTATTAATTGGGAGATTACCGGTTATTCCTAGAAATCCCAGTTTTCGAGAAAGATATATGCCACTACTGTGGGATAAACGCTGGAATTGGTTAAATTATTATGATTTTAGTTTAAATAATTGGGTGAGATTAGGATTTAATGATATTCGTTTACGAGATGAACATTTACCAGGAATTATTTCTGCACTTGCTTGGTATCAATGGAGTTTAGGTTTACTTTATATTGTGTTAGCTGGTTGGACTCTCTCGCGGACAATTCCCGGATTGAATTTATTGATTTATCTTAAATAAATTGAAGATTCCTAAATTTAGAGAAAAATATTCTTCACCAAATCTTTATTTTTCTGATCGCCTATAAAACTAAGATATATTGATTTAGATATTTTTTGTACTCGGATCTCTATTGAATTATTAAAAATCAGTATTTCTAGATTTTGTGCCTCTATCAATAGACATATTTCCAGTAAAATTACTAATAAGGCAATTAATCACAAGGTTGATAATTATGACGATAGCTAAGATTGGAATTATTGGTGGTAGTGGGTTGTATAAGATGGAAGCACTAAAAGATGTGGAAGAAATAGAAATTTCTACACCTTTTGGTTCACCCTCAGATGCGATAATTATCGGAACTTTGGAAGAAACTAGAGTAGCTTTTTTAGCGCGTCATGGTCGTAATCATACGTTGTTACCTTCGGAGTTGCCGTTTCGGGCTAATATTTACGCCATGAAGCAATTAGGGGTAGAATACTTAATATCTGCAAGTGCTGTGGGTTCTTTGAAAGCTGAAGCTAAACCCTTAGATATGGTGATTCCCGATCAGTTTATTGACAGGACGAAAAGCCGAGTGTCAACGTTTTTTGGTGAGGGTATTGTAGCTCATATTGCCTTTGGTGAGCCGATTTGTAAACATTTAGCCAGTATTTTGGCAGAGGCGATCGCTGCTTTAAATTTACCAGATGTAACTTTACATCATGGTGGGACTTACGTATGTATGGAAGGCCCCGCATTTTCCACTAAAGCTGAATCTCATCTCTATCGCAGTTGGGATGCAACGGTAATTGGGATGACTAATTTACCGGAAGCGAAGCTAGCACGGGAAGCGGAAATTGCCTATGCAACCTTGGCGCTGGTGACGGATTATGATTGCTGGCATCCCGATCATGATAGTGTAACGGTGGAAATGGTGATTGGGAATTTACACAAGAATGCGGTAAATGCTCAGGAAGTTATTAAAGAAACTGTGAAGCGGTTGAGTGCAAACCCCCCTGCTAGTGATGCTCATTCGGCTTTAAAGTATGCGATTTTGACAAATTTGGAGAAAGCACCGATAGCAACAAAGGAAAAGCTGGGTTTATTGTTAGATAAATATTTGTAAAGGGGGCAAGGGGTAATTATTGCCCCATTTTCTGCATCTTGATCTGCGGGCAATTCCATCTCATGATACATTCGCCAGGGTATTTGCGAGAATAGAACTCGCTAATTTCCGTTGTTGATCAAATTTACGGAAACTAGGAATCGTTTATGCACAACCTTAACTAACCTTCATATAAAATTTCATTGCGATTAGCTGCACCATAGACAGGTAGAGAATTATCTAAATGAGGGACTAGAGGAGCATGAATATCCGTAGATACTTCTAATTCTTTTTCTAAATTTTGTAAAAGTCTATCTTGTGCATCCCGAAAAGCGGATATATTTGAACCACGATTAATAATAGTAAACCAAACTAAACCGCGATCGCGTGTGGGAACAACTCCAGCTAAAGCACTAACATTATTGAGAGTACCTGTTTTCATCACAGTTGCTTTTGGCATATGGCGGGAATGAATTGTACCTCTATGATCTAGTCCAGAGGTAGGAAATAAATCAGCTAAAGTCAATTGATAAAGACTAGCTTCCCGTTGCAATGCCATAAACATAGCGGATACTGCTCTAGGAGAAATCTGATTTTCTGTACCTAAACCAGAACCATTAATCAGAAGAATTTCGGACTTGGGAACTCTGGCTAATTGTGATGCTATACTACTAACCGCATCTGCTCCACCCATATTATCAGCTAACATTTGGGCAATATAGTTATTACTGAAAACATTCATTTCCTTAATGATTTTTTGTAAAGGTAAGGAAAGATGGCGTACCAGTAAAGTTTGTCCTAATTTGACTTCTTTTTCTACCTTGACATCACCAGTAATATTTATTTTTGGTCTAGCAGTTTCAGAAGGCATCCTAGAGTAATGGGAACTAATAGTACCAGACCAATTTTCACGATTTAATGCTTGTTTCAGAAGTTCCCCAGCTAAAGAACGATGGCTTTGAAAATTCATGGCAAAAGCACCATTAATAATCAAATTGCCCTTCACTTTTTTAACACCTATTTGATTGAGAGTATTACCTAAAGCGATCGCTTCTTGCCAAACAAACATCGGATCACCAGTACCAGTAATTACTAAATCACCTTGTATCACCCCATCTACTAACTTGCCATTGGTACTAACGAAAGTTTCAAATTGATGATTGGGTCCCCAAGCTTTAAAAGCTGCTAAGGAAGTAGCAACTTTAGTTAAAGAAGCGGCCGGTAAAGGTATAGTTCCTTGATGATTAGCCATTAACATTGCACCTGACTGTAACCAAATACCCTGAGATGATACGAGACTTGAATCAATCAATTGTGATGAAATTAAATTCCGCAGATATTCTTGTACTGTCATAGCTGCTGTAGGACTAGGATCAGGTACAAGAACAACACTAGGGCTACCTTGCCAAGCTAATACATTTAAGGCTTGTAGAGGTTGAAGCTGCATCTTAGCCATTTCTAAACATAAGGAAAACAAACCTGATCCTAATAGTTCCAGCATAGTGAAATTCCTCGATAGGGTAATGGGTAATTTGTTAAATTTGTCCTCAATTTTATCGGCGTAAACCTCAAAATCAGACAATTGTTAATTTGACGTTTTCTCTTTTCTTCGCAACTTTTACTAATATACGAGCCTGATTATATTTATCAGTATTTAGTTCTGATGAAGTCAGAATTTAGGGTTGAGCGAATCAACAGCCAGGAGTCAGAAATACTAATCACAGCAGAATGCAACAGATTTCATATTTTTGAGTAATATCAATTGTGATAGTGCCAGTCTTATTGCTCAAAAATAAAGTTCTCTCCTGGTTAATGTTTTTTGTATATTTTGGCTAATTCATAAATTAGTATAGTTTACTTTCTTTCTGGATGTGCTGCTTCCTCTAGACTGCACGTTCCCACTTGATTAATCATGCCAATCATTTGATACAAACGGCCTAAATCTCGCTGATTGAAATATAATACTAATCGTGGTAAATCAGAAGTTTCATCTTGTCCTTCTTGGGGTAATGCTTGACTTTTAGTAATTTTACCCGCTACTAGAATATCACTGAAATTAGTATTTAGCGTATCCACTTGAGCATCTGATAAATCTTCTCTCAACCTGATAACTAATTGATCCCCAACATAACGACTAGAATGATAAATCTGATAAAAACAGGTAATGGCATGACAAGCAACTTCTATATCATCTGTAATAGTATATAAACTGGGATCATCAGGACTAACCAACCCTGTTTTTACCAATTGCTCATTAATATATTTACTCCAAGAGCGCCAATAATCACCCCCAGGTTGATCAATTAAAACTAAAGGAACTGGTCCAAATTTTCCTGTTTGGCTTAATGTCATACATTCAAAAGCCTCATCTTGAGTACCAAAACCTCCAGGAAATAAGGCTACAGCATCACTTTCTTTGAGGAGAAATAACTTCCGGGTAAAGAAATATTTAAAGTTAATTAGTTTAGTATCACCTTGAATAATGGGATTAGCTTGTTGTTCAAAAGGTAACTGAATATTTAAACCAAAGGAATTTTTTCTACCAGCACCTTCTTGACCAGCTTGCATAATACCACCACCACCACCTGTCATCACCATAAATCCTAACTGGGAGACTGCACGACTAAATGCAGTTGCCATTTGGTAGGCTGGAGTATCTGGTGCTAGACGGGCAGAACCAAAAATAGTAATTTTCCGTACATGACGGTAATCATAAAATAATTTAAAACCACGTTCCATATCTGCTAAAGCCGCAGATAATATTTTCCAGTCTAGACGTTCAATTTCAGTATCAGCAAGCTGCAAAATAGTCGTCAGTGATTGTTGAATAAACTGACGATGTTTGAGAGTGGGTAAACGATCTATTAATTCAGCTAGATCGGCTTTGAGGGAATCTAAGGAAGAAAATAACGGTTCAGAGGTCATGGGTACTGCCGCAATAATTGGCACTATATTATAACCTAAGTTGCTAATTTAGGAAGTAAAAAAGATAGGCGTTGCTGATATTGAGTGTCAGAATTTATCTTGATAGGACTCACGATAACAACAGAAATATACAAAAATGGTACTGACCCCAGACTTTTGCTTTTAATTTAAGAAAAAGATAGGGGACGCACCATATTTATCCTGTAATTGATGTTGTAAATGAATAACTCAACAGAGGTATTGTGTGGATTGAGCTTCAAAGATACTTCTCTAAGGTGATAGATAAAGTACTTCTAGGTACAGCACCGACAACCATATCTACTTTTTGTCCATCTTTGAAAATCATCAGTGTAGGAATACTGCGAATACCGTACTGACTAGCAATCTGAGGATTTTCATCAGTGTTAACCTTGACAACTTTTAATTGTCCATCATACTGAAGAGCGATTTCCTCCACTACAGGGGCTACCATTCGGCATGGACCACACCAGGGAGCCCAAAAGTCAACGAGTACCGGAACCTCATTATCCAGTACCTCTTCCTTAAACGTAGAATCTGTAACTGCTGCTGCTGACATACCTAAAAACCTTTACATAAGATATTTCTGAGCTTGGTGAAAATTCTACCATAGCAAAAACATCCTCTTAGGGATAAACCATGTACATTTACAAAGAAACAATAAAACTTATGATAATAATAAGGAACCGCCCGAACATTAGTCCGGGCGGAATGTGGTGTGAGGAGTGAACGGAAACATGCGTCTCCGCCATCTCTATTGTAGGCTAGATATTAGATTTTTCCAGTAGATTCTTCAGACTGATACAAAAGTTTTTGTGATGGTATCAGGAGGAACAATCATGGGGTAGGGGACTAAGGGAGTAGGGGTTCGGCTTCCTTCGACTTTGCTCAGGGCAAGTCGCTCACCGACCGGGAAGCCAGGGAGTAGGGAAGCAGAGGTGCAGGGGAGAAAATTCTATTCCCTCTTACCCATTACCTATTACCCATCTTTTATTTACCCATACCTAACTGTTGAGCTTTTTGATAAACTTTGCCTTCGGTAAGTAGGGAAGGAGCAATGACAACTTCAACTTGCTGCATTTCTTGAATGTTTTTAGCACCTAAAGTTCCCATGCTGGTTTTTAAAGCTCCTAAAAGATTATGAGTCCCATCATCTAAACCGGCAGGCCCTGTGAGTATTTGTTCTAAACTTCCTGTCGTACCCACTTTAATCCGAGTTCCACGAGGTAATACGGGGCTAGGGGTAGCCATACCCCAATGATATCCACGTCCAGGGGCTTCGGCGGCTCTAGCGAATGGAGAACCTATCATGACGGCATCTGCACCACAGGCGATACATTTACAGATGTCTCCACCAGTGATTAAACCACCATCGGCAATCACAGGGACATATTTACCTGTTTCTTGGTAATAATAGTCTCTAGCGACTATACAATCAGCGATCGCTGTAGCTTGAGGAACACCCACGCCCAGGACACCGCGAGAAGTACAAGCAGCACCAGGTCCAATACCCACTAATACTGCTGCTGCGCCAGCTTTCATTAACTCCAGTGTGACTTCATAGGTTACACAATTACCTAATGCCACGGGAATGGGCATACAAAGGCAAAATTCTGCTAGGTCTAGTGGAGTAATAGATTCTGGTGATAAGTGATCAGTAGAAACTACTGTAGCTTGGATAAAAAATAAATCTGCTCCTGCTTTAGCTACAACTTCACCATATTTACTTGCACCTGCTGGAGTTGCGCTGACTGCTGCAATACCGCCTTGCTGTTTAATTTCCTGAATACGTTTTTCAATTAGTTCCGGTTTTATTGGTTCGGCATATAGTTCTTGCATGAGGGCAACAAATTCATCTTTACCCACAGAGGCAATCCGATCTAAAATCGGTTCAGGGTCAGCATACCGAGTCTGGATACCCTCTAAGTTGAGTACACCCAATGCCCCTAATTGGGACAAGCGCACAGCCATTTTTACATCCACCACACCATCCATTGCACTGGCAATGATGGGGATTTCTCGCTCAATATTGCCAATTTTCCACTTAGTATCAGCTAAACTCGGATCGAGTGTTCTGTTACCAGGGACGAGAGCAATTTCATCAATTCCATAGGCTCGGCGAGCCTTTTTTCCCCGCCCAAGTTCAATTTCCACGCTTTAACTTTTCTCAAAACTGTTTAAGCTAGGGTATCAAATTGTGGCAAGATTGGGAATTGTCCGCCAATTAAAAATTAAAAATTAAAGTTCCTTAACGAATCTAGCGCTTATTTTTAGCATGATCAGCGCCAGTATAACCTGTAGCTAACCAAACAACTGCCCTCGCACCATCCCGAATGGATTTTTGAATGGGTTCTGGGGAATTTGCTGAGGGAACTGAGACGGGCTTGAATTTTATCCCCCGACTACCTAAAACAATTTCCCCAACGATGCAAGCACGACGCATATGGAAATCGGATGTAATTAAATAAACACTTTTAATGCCACGAGCCTGTAATTCATCTACTAAGGTAGTAAAATTAGTAACTGTATCTACAGCTTCATAATCTAAGTTTAAACGCTGGAGATCAATGCCAGCATTGGCAAATATTTTTTTTGTATGCTGTGGTGGACTACCGCCAGATATCCAAATCGGTATATTTGAATACTGATGAGCTAGTTGGGCTGTAAACTTTTCTCTTTCTAATAGGGGGGTAGAACCTCCTAACACTAATATTGCCTGTGGTTGTACAAATTGATTTTGGACTGATTTTGACCCCCACCAGATGCATAGGGAGAGGATGCAACCCATCAGCCTTACAGATTTAGTGCTAAAAAGGAGCTTATTCAAAGCTCTATCATTTTTTTTTGGAGTGGAATTTTCTTTAAAAATCAGCACAATGACGGTTAAGGATGATGGTTAGTATAAGTTTTTGCGAAGTATACCTAAAAAAATGGGTAGCTGGGCAATGTAAGTTACTAAATCTATTTCACTGTAATTGCTGCCATATCCTAAACTATATTAGAAAATTGATCAAAGGTGTTTCACCAGTCGTTTATAGCTGAATTTTGAGATGTAGATAAAAAAAACTAACACAGCTAAAATTTTGAGTGGGTGTATTTTATTGCTAGGTTATAGCTTTATTCAGCAACCCCTAATTAGGAAATTATACACACATTACCAGATCAATAATTGTCAAAGAGTACGATAAATTCAAAGAGCTTTAGGTACTGTTAATACGGTTCGCTACTTTTAAAGACGTAATGGTTTGCGTGTAGATGGTGTTGTTGGCCAATCTACTCGCAGAGCTTTGGGTATTTAGGTGAGAGTTCACCTGTTATCAGTTATTAGTTAAATAGTTTTTAACGATTTGTAGGATGCGTTCTGCTGCATGGCCATCGCCAAAGGGATTAATGGCGGTGGCCATTTTAGTATAAGCGTCTGGGTCGCTAAGTAGTTCACTTGCGGCTGTGACAATATTTGCGGTTTGTGTTCCTACGAGTTTAGCTGTACCTGCTGTGACTGCTTCTGGTCTTTCGGTGGTTTCTCTGAGGACTAAGACTGGTTTACCAAGACTGGGGGCTTCTTCTTGTAGGCCACCGGAATCTGTTAGGATTAAATGCGATCGCTCAATAGCCCCCACTAATTGAGCATAATCTAAGGGTTCTGTGAGGAAAATTCGCGGATGATTGCCTAATAAATGTTGCAATGGTTCTCTGACTGTGGGATTTTTATGTAATGGCAGCAATAAGGCTGTATCGGGAAATCGCTCTAAAATTTGTAAGAAACTTTGGGCGATATCTTGGAGTGGTTCTCCCCAATTTTCTCGTCTGTGGACTGTTGCCAATATTATTCTATATTTATGCCAATCTAAACCAGGTATATGACAATATGGTTGAGTTGCCGCCACATTCAACAAGGCATCAATGACTGTATTTCCTGTTAAATGAATTTCTCCCAATACCCCAGATTTTTTTAAGTTTTCCAGTGCTAAAGTAGTCGGTGCAAAATGTAATTGGGTAAGTTGAGAAATTAATCTTCTATTAGCTTCTTCGGGAAAAGGATTAAATAAATCATCTGTCCTCAAACCAGCTTCTACATGACCAACAGGGATTTTTTGATAAAAAGCTGCTAAACTTGCGGCAAAGGCTGTTGTTGTATCTCCCTGAACGATCACAAAATCTAATGTTTGTTCGTGAAATAATGCTTCTAAACCTTGTAAACTCCGACAGGTAATATCACTGAGAGATTGTTGACGCTGCATAATCTCTAAATTCCAATCGGGTTTGAGTTTGAACAATTTCATTACTTGTTCAACCATTTCTCGATGTTGTCCTGTGAGAATTACTTGTAATTCAAAATCTGGAGAACGTCGAAACGCCTGGATTACCGGAGATAATTTAATCGCTTCAGGACGAGTTCCTAAAATAATGCCAATGCGGTGTTGATTAGTCATTAGTCAAATAATTATAATTTACTTTTAATTTTCAATTTGCCAAGATGGTAATTAGGTTGTTATTGTATTATACATAATTATTGTCTACTATTTGCGGACAAAACTATCAATATTATAAATTATGGGTACTTGGGTATCTGGTTGGATTTGAACTAATACAATGGCAAATTTAAAATGAATCTGCATAGCTAATCATAATTAACCGCCAATAAACGCAGATAATGTCATGAATTTTATGATTATGTCCAGCTTCATATAAAATTTAAAATTGGTATTATACTCCAATTATCTATAGCGGTTCTCGGTTGAGTAAGATACAAGAGACTCACTCCAACCCCTCCCCGCAAGCGAGGAGGGGCTTATAATATATCTCATTCAAGTGCATACTGCTATAATTTTTCTAAGCAGGTTTCCATGTACCGTGGAAACTGTGGGGTATGACGCTGGGTAATCCCAGTTTACAAATAGGTTGTTCATTTAACCTATCACTGGCAAATACCCAAACTTCGCTACTATGGGTATTACCATCATAAACCACTGTTAACAGCCAACCTTGCTCAGGGTTTTGCCGATTTTGTACATGAATAGGTTCGGAAGGATAGTAATTTTCTCCTATGTTTGCTTGGGTTAAAGTTCCATTTTTGTGATCAAAACAAGCAATAGTATTTAAAATTTCCTCACGGGTATTTGTTCCGGTGTGAAATCCTGACATATAGGTATAGGGAGAAAATTGACCTACATTTTTCTGAGGAACACTGGGAAATTCACAATGTTCATTTGCAAGTTCCTCAATTTTAATTACCTTGCTGGTGAGTGGATTAAGTTGGACTTGTGAAAATGTACTCTTGGCAATTGTGTGAGTTTCTCCTGTTGCGACTTCTCGAAGATATTGATTAGTTTGAAAGTCTTCATAACGGGCAATATCTACAACCATTGCCCCACTATTATCTACATAACCATTAGCAAAATGCCATTGAAACCAAGGTTCAGTTTCTCCTCGACTGACTAAGGATAAATTTTCTCTGTCAAAAACTATAATTTGAGTTCCCAGTTCAGGATGCCATTTTAGGGAATCACTATAATTACTAATTCCGACTAAAACAGGCCACAGATTTAATCGCACTGGGGAAATAAAAAAGACAAGATACTGTCCTGCTAATACAAAATCATGTATTAGGGGTACTCCTGCTAATTGGTGTGTTGCTGTTTGAATAATTTTGCCATTGGGGCCACTTTTATAAATATTCAGTGTGGCATTTAATCCCGGACTAACACCAAAATTAAAAATTTCTCCTGTTTTTATGTCCTGTTTATAATGTGCAGAATAGCTTTGTTCTTTAGTTAAACTTCCTAAATTATCTTCTCCAAAAGTTTCTAAAGTTTGTAAATCTAAACTATGAGGTTTACCACCTTCCCACAATGCCAAAAGTTTATCAGGTAATGCCAAAACGGAAGTATTCGCGGCATTTTTGACAGGTTTTGTCCATTGATTCCAGATAATTCCCGGTGCAGTCATGCCATAATTACCATAAAGTAATTTATCGGCAGTCGTTTCTTGTTGATAACCAGTAGTTTGCACATAACGATAAACCCCAGTTACAGCAGCATCAGTAAAATTCACAGCCAGAATTGCCCCATCTCCATCAAACCAATGTCCCATAGAGACACCATTTCGTTCTAGTCGCGCTGGCCCATTTCGGTACATTGTACCCCGCAAACCATCAGGTAGTTTACCTGCGATAATAGGTAATACAGTTTGTGTAAATTCCGTTGCGGGTTGAGATATTGCTCCAACCCATGCTTTTTTGCTTGACTTTTTGTTGATTGTTTGCATATAGGATTTATTCTTTCCATCACATATACTAAATTTTATCTGATTTCTAAAAAGATAAAAATTTGAGATCCTTAACATCTGACGCTTTATTAATCATGGTTGGTGGGTATTACCCACCCTAGTAAATTATGAGAGTTATGTTATGGACTTTTATTTTCGCAATAATGATGATAGTGTAAGCAGTTGGGGGCTGATTGAAATATTTTTTTCACCGATAACTAACATAATATCAAGAGTTGGTAATTGTAATGTTCACAAAAAAATTTAAAATTAAAAGCAAATTGATGGCTTTCTTATTTATTGCCACGTTAGCCATCTCTCTGTTCTGTGCTAATTTTTCATTTTCCTCTGTAATTGCTCAATCAAATTCGGGGAAAATTTTAATCATGGTGACATCGGCAGATTACCCACCTTACGAATTTCGGAAAACTGGTAGTGGGAATAATGAAATAATTGGGTTTGATATAGATATTGCTCAATATATTAGCCAAAAACTAGGCTATCAATTAGAAATTAGAGATACAGATTTTAGTGGAATTATTCCCGCTTTACAATCTGGTCGGGCTGATTTTGCTATGGCAGGAATGTCTCCCACTGCGGAACGGAAAAAAAATGTAGATTTTTCTGATATTTACTACGAATCGAAAAATACTATTGTTGCAAAAGCAGGTAGTAATCTCAACAAACATGAGGATTTAACTGGTAAAAAATTAGGCGTGCAATTAGGATCAATTCAAGCTAACGCAACCAAGAAATTAAAAAATGTTCAGGTTATTTTCTTGAATAAAACAGGTGATATCATTCAAGAAATTAAATCAGGTCGCATTGATGCGGCTATTATGGAAGATACTATTGCTAAAGGATTTATTGCTAATAATGCCGATTTACAATTTAATGTTATTCCTAGTGATGCGGAAGAAACTGGTTCAGCTATAGTTTTTCCTAAAGGTTCTGCTTTATTAAAGCAATTTAATCCGGTGCTGGAAGATATGAAAAAGACCGGAAAAATTGAAGAATTAGTCAAAAAATGGTTTGGTGATCCTGCGGTTATCATTACGGATAATAATGATAAAATACCGGCTGGTACAACTACCAAAAAATCGCCTTTATCTTTTAGAGAGATAGCAGCTAGTATTCCGTTTATTTTAGAAGGAATATTAGTTACCTTACAATTTACTTTGATTTCTACGTTTTTTGGGTTTATTTGGGGCATAGTTTTAGCATTGTGCAAAATTTCTACAATTAAACCTTTACTGTATTTTGCTAATGGCTATACTTCTATATTTAGAGGTACACCCCTATTATTACAAATTGCTTTAATATACTATGCAACACCTCAATTAACGGGTTATGATATTCCGGCACTTTTCGCAGGTGTAATTACTTTTACCCTTAATTCCGGTGCTTATGTTTCAGAAACCATTCGCGGTGGTATTTTAGCAGTAGATAAAGGACAAATAGAAGCTTCTTTATCCTTAGGTATTGCTTATATTCCGATGATGAAAGATATTATCTTACCTCAAGCTGTAAAAAATATTTTACCTGCTTTAGTTAATGAAAGTATTGGTTTATTAAAGGATTCATCATTAGTATCAACAATTGGGGTAGTAGATGTCTTACGTCGCGCTCAAATTGTTGGTGCAGAAAAGTATATTTATTTTGAGCCTTTGTTGTTAGCAGGAATGATTTATTATGTAATGGTGATAGGATTAACTTGGGTTGGGGGTAAACTGGAGGAAAAATTGCATCGTAGTAGTTAAAAAGTGATATGGTGGTTCTTTTATTGAGTGAGATCTAAGAACCCCACCCCCTTCGGGTTCACTAGTCGGTGGGAAACTCTGCTACAGCACTGATTCACCGCAAGGGAGGAGGAGGCTATGATGTATCTGATACCTTACCTATAGTTAAAAAATTAAATGGGAGTTATATATATGCAATTAAATGATAATGTCAATGTGGCGATCAAAGTTGAAGATTTATATAAATCTTTTGGAAAACTCAAAGTTTTAGAAGGAATTTCTGTGGAAGTTAAAAAAGGTGAAGTTGTGGCTATTATTGGTCCTTCTGGATCGGGAAAATCAACTTTTTTACGCTGTTTAAATTTGTTGGAAGTTCCAACTTCTGGAAGAATTTATATAGATGATGTGGAAATTACTGCACCGAAAATAGATGTGAGAAAAGTGCGGCAAAATATCGGCATGGTGTTTCAGCATTTTAATTTATTTCCTCATAAAACTGTTTTAGAAAATATTATGTATGCACCAATGGAGGTAAAAGGAATTTCTGAATTGCACGCGCGAGAAATAGGGATGGAATTGTTATCAAAAGTGGGATTAGCAAATAAAGCTGATGTCTATCCTTCGCGGTTATCTGGTGGACAAAAACAACGGGTGGCGATCGCCCGCGCTTTGGCAATGAAACCAGATATAATGATGTTTGATGAACCTACTTCTGCTCTTGATCCAGAAATGGTAAAAGAAGTATTAGCAGTGATGGGAGATTTGGCTAAAAGTGGGATGACAATGGCCATTGTGACTCATGAAATGGGGTTTGCGCGAGAAGTTGCGAACCGGATTTTATTTTTAGATGGGGGTAAATTAGCAGAAGATGCACCTCCTATGGAGTTCTTTAGTAGTCCTAAGTGCGATCGCGCTAAACAATTTTTAGACAATGTTCTGTAAGGGAAAAGATATAGCAGGAGGCAGGAGGGAAAGCCTTATCCTGTATAATTTTTAACTTTTAGTTTTTATCTCATTCAACTGCATACCACTATAATATTTAATAATATTTAATGTGAAAAATTTCATTTATTTGGTAGAGTTCTATATATTTATCTACCCATGGGTTGAAGTTTGGAGAACTTAACAATGATATTAGAAAACTCAGTTACTTCCGGAGATTTTAAGAATACAGCAGATACAGGATTAATAATGTCTAGCACCCGATGGCTAGTAGATCATTATAAAGCTAAAGAAAAATATCGTCTGCAAATGGTTGAAGATTTGAATTTACAACCTGGCAGTATTGTTTTAGATGTAGGTACTGGGCCTGGTTTATGGTCAAATCAATTGGCCAAAAAAGTTGCTCCCCATGGAAAAATCATCGGCATTGATTTATCTTTAGATGCTCTCAATTATGCTAAGAGTAATTTAGAAAATTATGATCATCAAGATATTATAGAATATGCACAGGCAGATTTTTTTAATATGCCTTATGCTGATGAAACATTTGATTTTGTTTTTTGTGCCAACAGTCAGATGTATTTCACTGATGATCAAAAAGAACAATTATTAAAAGAGCAAAAACGAGTTCTGAAAATAGGTGGCAGAATCGCATCTAAAGAATATGATGGAGAAACTATTATTCTTTATCCAATTCCTACAGAATTGTGGTTCAAACTGAAAAATGCAGTCTGTCAGGTCTTATTTGCAAGAGCCGAAAAAGATTACTATGATGAATATGTAGCTCGCAAAGAAAGGACATTATTCTTTAAAATAGGATTAAAGGATATTGCTACTATAGCTTATCCTGTACAAATGTTTGCACCCTTATCATCCCATCAAAAAAACTATATTGCCCAAGAAAGTCAGTGGTTTATCAAAACAGCTTCTCCTTATTTAAGTAAGTCAGAAATTTTGCAACTTGAATCTTATTTTGATCCTGATTCCAGTGAATATATTCTTGATAAAGAAGATTTCTCTTATTTAATGGTGGAATTTATGTCAATTGGAACTAAGACTGCGTAGAGAAATACGGCAGGGAATAGGGTGGGGAATGGGTTTCAAAATATAAATCATTTGGTGTTTTATCAATGCAAAAAATTATTCAGTTCTTCTTGGTATTACTACTTTGCTTTTTTCTGAATGTTGCAAACGCTCATGCAAATCAAGTCACCGATTTGCCAAACATCAAACTTACCAATAATGCTCAAATTGATTTTAATGCGAGAAAATTTATAGATGCCTATTTGCAAATTTGGAATGATCAAGCGGTGGAGGAAGCTGATAATTATTATACGAAAGATGTGATCTATAGAGACATAGCATTGGATACAACTAATAAAGGTATTAAAGAACTAAAACAGTTCATGCAGGAGCAATTTCAATCTATACCTGATATGAAATTCAAAACTCTTGATGTAGTAGTAGAAAGCCCAGAAAAAATGGCTGTTGTCTGGTTAATGACAGGAAGCGAAAATGGTCAACCGTTTGAGACGGAAGGAGTTTCTGTTATGGAATTAAAAGAAGGTAAAGTTTTCCAGAATACAGACTATTACCATTAATATATGTGGGTATCTATAGGACTCCTATTTGATTTTTGAACGGGATTTTTTTTTACGATAGCGAAGCGTGGCGTTAGCCATACCACAGAGATCACAGAGGAAGAAAAAGGGGCAAAATCTTCACATCTTATTTAGGAAATGACTCCTGTGAACTTTTAAAAAATTAACTCTACCTACTTTCAAGAAATCAAAATACACGGCAAAAAAAAGAACTTTTGATTTTATATAATTCTTGCGGGCAAGATGCCCGCACCACAAGAAATAACAATATCAGGATTATTGGATCTAGCTGCGTAACAATTGAATTATTTTTGAATAATTCCTGATCCTGCGTATCCCATCCCCTCATGGAGTAGCCTAGCTGCTAAAATTGCGGTCTGATTATTTACATCCCGGTTTGGATTTAACTCAACTACATCCATCCCCACCAAGTTCCACCGCGCTTGCTGAATCAGATTTAATACCTGTCGTGAACTCAAACCACCGGGAACAGGATGGGAAACTCCAGGAGCAAAAGCTGGATCTAAACCATCTAAATCAATTGTGAGGTATACTGGTGCGCCTGTGGGAATATGTAACAAAGATGGTAATTTTTCGCTTAATTCCCGTGCTGGTAGTAAATGTAGGCGATTCCTAAACTTATTAACTACCTCTTTTTGCACTCTATTCATAGTGCGAATTCCTATTTGGGTAATAGAGGCAATATGCTCGTATTCTAGTAACCGTGATGCCACACAAGCATGAGAATAGGGATTACCACCCAACTCTGGATAAATGTCAGGATGTGCATCAATTTGGACGATATGAACTGGCTGATCTAAGACATCCAAAGCTGTAGCAATGGGAATTGTCACCGCATGATCTCCACCGGCAAAAAAGGGGATTTTCCCGTCACGAAATAGAGACTGCGCCTTTTCATAATAGCTCTGTGCCGTTAATTCTCCAGAACTTTTTGGTAGCCAGTTACCCAGATCAACGACAGCCTTGGCTAGATCAATACCGGACTCGGTTGTACTGTTGTAACAATAGCCATCATAAGCATAACGGATTTTATCTGGCGCTTGAGCGCAGCCTTGAAGGTAAGAAGATTGCTGATCATCTGGCAATCCTACAAATACTAATTTACTGTTTTTTTGACTTTCGGAATCAGTCGTAAAACAACCACCAAAAGGAATAACTGCTTGAGAAATTTTCATAAGTACCTCAAAGGAAAATTAAAAATTTTAAAAGTATGTTCTACAAACTTTTTAGATAATAATAAATAATTGCTTGACTAAAGATGTTGTTGATTAGATGCAGGATATTTAAAATATTGTGGGACAGGCAAGATGCCTGTCCAAATTAAGAGATTGAATGGAATTTACCGTTATGAACGATTATGGTTTGGCGTTCCAAATCTCTCTAGCAATCTTCCATTTTCCCTGCTCTTTCCGCATTAACCATAGTACGCGGAACTTGGCATTTATGGTAGGACTACCATCTTTTGGGGAAATTTTAGCCACAGAAGTACCAATAATATAAGCAAAATTGCCCATAACTTTGATTTCGTCTGCGGTCAAAACGGCATCAATATTAACAGCACTGGCCTGGTTGGCAAAAGCTTCACCAATGTCTTTGGGGCCAACTTTATCCAGTCCTCCGGGTGGTATCCATACTGCATCTTTAGTGAACAGGGTCATATAAGTATTTACATCTCCTGTTTTGAGGTTCGTAGCATAGGTTTTTTCAAAGAGCATTTTGATCTTATCTGCATCTTTACTACCAGCTTTATAAGCAATAGCTTCAGCTTTACTATGAGTTGATGCCAATGCTCGGCTGTTAGATCCTATGATTAAATTTGCTTCTCCAAAAATTGATATTGGAGTGATAATTGTTAACAGACCTAATTTTGTAAAATTAGACCCCAAAAATTTATTAAGCATATATTTTTCCTCAATTGTGATGGCTAGACTTAATCATTAAAAATGAGAAGATCCCCTGATGGGGATCTGGAATTAGCTATTTTTTAACCTCTGACAATGGCATCAACACCATCCCAATAGGCTTCTAATAGGTCCAGATATTTATTGATGCCATCTTCAAACAAATCTCTACCTTGCTTGTTCACTACATAGGGTGCGATCGCATTAAAGGCATTATTACTGTGACTAATTTCCACATTCATGTGCATTAACCAATGCTTTCTCACATACTTATCATAGCCTTGGTTTTCTAAGGCATCATTGAATTGTACTGCTAAAACTGCTGACATAGTTTCATCAGCATATAATGCCCCTAAATTTCTTTCAATGGGAGGTTCACTATAAAGTTTTTTTGCTCCCTCATTGATAGCTACCGTGCTGGGTAAACATTGGTAATTATCAATGTCATAGTTAGTAATACCCATAGCATTAAGTTGCTCACGGAAGAGGGTTTCATGGGTTACTTTTCCAGCTACTTCATCATAAACATTGAGGATAATCTCCTTCAATATATTATAATCGCGAGTATTCAATGCCATACTCGTAATGTAGAAAGGTTCGTATTGGAAGTAGTACCAAGTTTCCAGATAGAATTTCTTTTCCTGTTCTTTAGTAAATGCGTTTTTCCGGTAGTAGTTAAGGAGAGGATGTTCTACCGCACGATGATTGAGAATATACTTCATCTGGTAGTTTAGATAATCTTTTATTTCTTGTTCGTTGATATCTAAACGCTGACGCATCGTGGGATCTTGTACTTTCTCAAACTCTTCTATCTGCAAAGCTCTCATGGGACTATCTCCTATACAGTTATGAATTAATTTTGGGAGGGATTTTCATTCGTAGTTAGCTATAAGTACCGGCTTCTACTTCTTCCTCTGCCCACCAACGATCATTACCATTCAAGTTTCTTTTCTTATCATCCATGCATCCCCAAGTCATGTTGAGCATGATTCGTGTAGCATCACGATTTAAGGGGACTGTACGATGTAAAGTAGTGTCGGATTTCAGTAAGTAAATATCACCACTCACAAATCCATAGGTGCTAATAGGATTCTCACATAGATATTCATGAATTCTGGGATTAGTTTTGTTCCAGCTAGTATGAGGAACACATTGCAACATACCACCATACTCAATGGGTGGAGTTTCCAAAATCCAGATTAGTGCATAACGGTAATCTCCCCAGTGCCAACCGTGGGTATCTCCGCTTTTTTCATGTCTAGTAATCAAAAATTCTTCATCTTTAGATGGACAAGGTAAGAAAGGCTCACCAGCCAATTTTTCTAGAATGTTTAGCAGTGCTTCTGATTTATATATGGTATTAACGAACTCACTACTGGCGGCAATATTTTCACTAGTAACTACACTCATATTTCTAGGTGTATTTCCAGTAGTTGCTAATTTTAAATCACGTCGTTCTGAGTACAATTCTAATAGTCTGAGAGCCTCTTGTTTCATCTCTTGGCGGATTTTCCAAGGCATAATATCAGCAACTTTGATAAATCCATCCCGTTTGAACTGATGAGCTAAAAATGTTAAGGATGATTCAGAAAAATTGGTAGCAATATTTTCTGCAATTTCTTGTTCCCAAAAGTTGACTTTTGTAGCAGTTGTCATTTGAGCCTATGCGTAAATCTACATAACAGAATCTACCTTATAGTTTTTCTTGCCAACTATCAAAATTCCTCAATATTTTTTAACATTTAACAATAGTATATAAATACTATACCAATCGTGAGGAAATACGTAGATAAAAATTCTTGTTTTATAAGCATTTGAGCCTTTTTGAACTCTCACGTATCATTTAGGATTGCTATAGGACTTACGCATTGATAGAACCAACAAAATATGAAGTGTGGATTTCGGGCATTTGAACGTGATTTTTTGATGATTTTTGAGGGAATTGCTTGCAGCAGCGCTTCCCTATCGCTATTAAGCGGCAGTTAATCGCCAAAAGCCTGAAAAAACAGATTTTCGTTCACTCACATCATGGTGAATTTGTACAGTGGGTAAGTCATATAATTTTACATTTTTTTGAAGGCTTGATCTGACAATCAATTAAGCAGAAATTGACAATTATAAACCAGGAAGTTTTACAGCCCGTCGTTTGACTAATCTCTGTGAAGCAAATGAGAATTAGAGAGGATACTTGTACTGTTTCCCCAATTGTTGTAGAGAGAACACCAGATGAAAAAGATTATCTCAGTATTATTGTTAGGCATTGCTATCTTAACCTTTGCCTTCAGTGATATGGCTTTAGCAGTAGATGGAGCAGCATTATTTAGTGCTAATTGCGCTCAATGTCATGCTAGGGGTAAAAATTTAGTCAACCCTTCTAAAAGCTTGAAAAAAACAGATTTGGAAAAGTACGAGATGTACTCATCTGAAGCCATTATTGCTCAAATTACTAAAGGTAAAGGTGCGATGCCGGCTTTTGGTAAGAAGTTGAAGGCAGATGAAATACAAGGTATCGCTGCTTATGTACTAGAACAAGCTGAGAAGGGCTGGAAGAAGTAAGTTGATACTCTACAAGTTATGAGTCTGACTTTGGGTTAGATTTAGATACATTTCGCTAGAGACGTTCCAGTGGAACGTCTCTAGATTATTGTGCCGAGATATTTTTACATCTATGGGGTACTATCAGCACCAAAGGCGATTCTGATTACCCAAAATATCATTAAAGTGGCGATCGCTAACCAATCTCCTAATCTTAATTTTAACTCTTGCCATCTAACTCGATGTTCATTGGGACTGGTAAAACCTCTCACCATCATTGCATTTGCCATTTGTTCTGCCCGCAGGAGGAGATTTTCTAATAATCTCTCTGTGACAATTAACCAAACTTTCGCGCCTCCTTTTAATCCTAGCTTTTTCCAATTAATTGCCCTCGTCATCACAGAACGCACTAGATTTTGAATTTCTTCTAAAACTAAAGGAATAAATCGCAAGGACAACGTTAAGGTTAAAGTTAGTTCTGTCACGGGAATATTCAAGCTGCGTAAAGGCTGCATTAAACTTTCCATTCCCGATGTAATTTCTTCTGGTGCGGTGGTAAGTAAATATAAATTAGTGCTATAGATTAATGTAAAAACTATTGTACTCAAGCTAATTGCTAAATCCAAGGAACGACGAGTTACTTTGACAAATCCTTGATGAACTAGCACATATTTATATTTTTTATTACTATGGGCAATTTTTGGTGTGATTTGAGTATTTTTATCAGTAATTGGTTGGGTGAGGATTCTTTCGTTTGCGGGTAAGCGGGATTGATAATTTACCCCTAAGCCATCAGGACTAATGGCAGTAATTACTAAAACTAAAGATGATAGTATTAATAGCCAACCCATTTGTTGTCGCCATACTCTGAGGGGAATTTTAGCAAAGAGAGTAAAAATAATTAGCAGTAATACTAGAAAAACTCGCCAATAATTATTAGCAATAATGTAGCTACTTAGAAAACTCAATAACCAAATTAATTTAACTCGCGGATCGAGTTTATGTAACCAAGTTTGCGGTTCTTCTAGATAAAGTCCCAGGGGGAGCGATCGCAATAAATCCATTTTTTGTGGGTTGTCAGTTGTCAAAAAATTTTAGATTTTAGATTAGGAAAGAGATTTTTGATTTTTCCATAGTTCCAAATAGTTGCTTAAAACTAAGTTTTAACTATGGAATCATTCAATCCAAAATCCAAAATTTAAAATCTAAAATTCCGTCAGTTTTCTATTTTACACGAGTTGCTCGATTCAAATTACCAACTTCCATGTCTCGAACTTTCTTACTCCGCCAAAATAGCCGAATTGGTGTACCTTGAAAGCCTAAATGTTTGCGGAATTGTCTTTCAATGTAGCGGCGATAGTTTTCATTAAACCGGGCAGCATCATTGACAAATAAAGCAATAGAAGGGGGCTGAACACTCACTTGAGTACCATAGTAAATTCTACCTTGACGGCCGCCCCGTGATGTTGGTGGTGAATGCCAACTAACAGCATCTTCTAGAACTTCATTAATAACTGATGTACTAACACGGCGTTTATGAGACTCAGCAGCTTGATTTACCAATTCTAAAATCTTTTCTACCCGCAATCCTGTTACTGCACTGACAAAAATAGTATCTGCCCATTCAGTGAAGTGTAAGCGTGATTCTAAATCTTTTTCGTGGTCATAGATGGTGTAAGAGTCTTTTTCAACAGCATCCCACTTATTCACAACAACTACACAAGCGCGACCTTCTTCTAAAACCCGACCTGCTAGTTTTTGATCTTGCTCAGTGACACCATCTATGGCATCAATTACTAATAAAACTACATCAGCCCGACGGATAGCTTTAAAAGCGCGGTTAATACTGAAAAATTCCGTTCCGTATTCTATATGTTTCTTTTTGCGAATCCCGGCGGTATCAATCAACCTGTAGGTTTGTCCATCTCGTTCAACTATAGTATCAATGGTATCTCTGGTTGTTCCAGAAATAGGACTGACAATAGCTCGATTTTCACCAACGAAAGCATTTAGCAAACTGGATTTACCTACATTTGGTCTACCAATAATGGCGACTTTAATTTCAGGATTTTCCTCTGCTTCTGCTGCATAAGGAATGTGATTAATTAACTCATCCAGAATTTCCCCAGTCCCACTACCATGAATGGCAGAAATGGGGTAAGGTTCACCTAGTCCTAATTCCCAAAATTCCGCCGCTTGAATGATCCCTTGATCTGGAGATTCACATTTATTCACCGCCAGTAATACGGGTAATGGTTGCTGACGTAACCATTCAGCTATTTCTTGATCTGCGGGTAAAAGACCTGCTTGGCCATCTACTACGAAAATAGCAGCACAGGCTTCTGCAAGAGCTGTTAAAGCCTGTTGACGAATCAAAGGGAGAAATTCGGTGTCATCGTTAAAAACTAAGCCACCTGTGTCTACTACCACAAATTCCCGATCATTCCAAAAAGCTGGACGGTAAGTGCGATCGCGTGTTACCCCTGGTTCATCGTGAACTATGGCGGTTTGATCTCCGGCCAGACGATTTACAAAGGTGGATTTGCCCACGTTGGGGCGACCGATAATTGCTACAATTGGCAAGGCCATAAATTCGATTTTCTTCGTGCTGAGTGTGTAGGTGTGCTGAGTTTTGTTTTGTCCTACGTTCTTCACCCAGCACTATTTGACAGAACTACTAATTATATCATGTTTTGCAAAGTTTAATTCACTGTTGGGAGGTGGTTTACTCTCAAGGTATTTTTTTTAGTGAACCACGAAGACACGAAGAACACGAAGGAAGAGGAAAGGTAGATGGGTACTCTTTCATGCTTTGTTCTGCGGAAATTGGCGTTTTAGGGCGGCAAAAAGGGGACAAGGGGCTGATGTTTGTAAGTTTTGGGGTTTACTCCAAGTAAAAGGGGCTTTTTGTGCCGCAGACATCCATAAAAGTTTTTTGGCTCTGGTCATGGCAACATATAATAAACGATATTCTTCGGCTATTTTTAGATATTTTGATTCTTCCCAAGCTTGCTGAATATTGGGTATGGGTTTGTGATGAAGTCCAGCACGAATTTGAGCGCGGGCTACTTCTGATAAGGTAAAATCTCCTAAAAATTGTCCTTGGGGTGGTATCCAAAATTTGCCGGGAATTAGGTTTTCGTGGAGAAATGGCAAAAATACATAATCCCAGTCTAACCCTTTGGCTTTGTGCATGGTGATAATTGTTAATTGCCCCTCTTTAGTATATTGTTTTTCTACATCTTCTGGTTCTACGGATTCAAATCTTTCGGAACTGACAATTTCACTTAAAGCTGATATCATCGCTCCCATAGAACTATTACCAAAAATTTGTTGATTGACTCTTTCTGCAAGTTTATCAGCAGTAGCTAATTCGGCTTGATCATATTTTAATGTTAAGGCAAAAAAGGAAATTATTTGATAATAAGGCAGTTCTAAATAAGCGCGGAGTAAACTACGGCAAAGATGAGCCGCTTTTTGCACTGTTTCAGTTTGGGGTGTAGTTAAAGGACTGGGATATAAAAATTCTTCTGGTAAACTAGCCAGAGTGTTAATATCTTGGGTAGGAATCAATTGACGTTCAACTAATACATCTAAAGTAGCTTTGAGATAATCGGGAGAATGGGGGCGATCGCAAAATTGCAATAATGATAAAATCTCTTGAGGAACATGAGAACGGCGTTCTCTTTCTCCCACATCATAAAGTTTAATTTTGTGTTCTTTACATACTGTTTCTAAAGCACTTACTAACCATCTACCTTGGCGATTTTCCCTGACTAATATGGCTGCACTAGCTTGGGTATTTTCTGTAAATAATTCAATTATTCTTTGAGAAATTAAGGTGACAGTATGATAAATATCTGTAGGTGTATATATTTCTAATCCTTTTCCTACTGGTTCAGGGTTTTTTTGACTATCACCAATATCAAGGAGAGAAATTTGCTGATCTAAAAATAGTTTTTCTCCATGTTTACTTTTAGCAAAAGGCTGATTATTTACCCATGCTAAAGCAAAATTAGCAGCATCAATAATTATTTGGTTACTTCGCCCCGCTTGATACATTTTTGCGAGTTTATTTTTCTGTTCACAATTTTCACAAAATTGCCGAAAATAAATCGGATCGGCCGGGGTAAAAGTAGAATTAATAGCTTGATTAGGATCACCAACACGAATTAAGTTTAGACCAGATTCTTGTTCGGCTAATATTTCTAATAACTTTGTTTGTAAAGGACTAGAATCTTGGGCTTCATCTTCAAAAACTGCAAGGATTTTATTTTTTTCAATCTCACGGGTACTGGGATTTTCTAAAACTTTTAAAGCTCCTAAAATCATATCATCATAATCTATAAAATCCTGGGTTTGCATTAAGTTTTTATATTCTGTATACAAACCGGCAGCTATTTTTAAGATTTGATATTTATTGGGATTTTTTTCACTCCATTTTAATAAGTCTTCTGGTGATATGTCTGAACTTTTGGCTTCATGAATAACTGTATAAGCTAAATCTGGTAAAATTTCTGTTCTCAGTACAGATTGACGACGCAGTTTTTCTGTTTCTTCTCCATCAAATTCTTTTCCTGCAAGTAAGTTTAAATAAAGTTCTGGATGATGATAAATCCATTTTTCTACAGCAGTGCGGATAAATTTATGACTTTGATTCGGTGTGATTAAAGTCGCATTTTCTAAGTCTAAACCTGATAAATTGGGATGACGACTAGCAATAATTAAAGCTAAACCATGTAAGGTATAAACAGCAAATCCCGTTTGTGGTAAAGATAATTTTTTTAAATTTTCCCGAATTTTAGATTTAATATTAGCAGTAGCAGAACGGGTAAAAGTAACAACTATTAACTGTTTATATTCCTTATTGCCTGTATTCAGATAATATTGATATTGTCGAGCAATAGCGATCGCTGCTGCTGCCGCCATTCCTGTAGATTTCCCCGCACCAGGCACAGCAGAAACCGCCAAGGGTCCCCATTGCCAATCCGCCATTTCTGTTTGTCCTGGGCGCAATTTAGCCCGAATCTCGGCAATATTTTCTTTTAATTTAGTAATCGGTGATGGTGGCAAAACTTCAGCAGTAATTTGGGACATATATTAGGAAATAGGGAATAGGGAATAAAAAAATGAATTATTTCTGCCGATGGTAAGAGTTTAGCAATGCTAACCCCCTACTCTTATTACTCACAAAAAAGCTTTTTCATTCAATCCTACATAATTAGAACTTACACACAAATCACGGAATAACGAACCACAGAGGCACGGAAAATCAGGGTTTCAGAGATATTTTGCGTAAGTCCATAAAACAAATATTCTGACTCCTGACTCCTAAATCCTTCCAGTACTAACTTTTCACAGGTGTACCGCAGGGATAGGTGGCTACTTTTTCTTTGCTACTATTACTAACTGGCTGATCTTTAGCGGCTAAATAATCTTTTCGCAATGTATTGAATAAGGCTTCTCGTTGATCATATAACCGTTTGAGAGGACGGGGTGAACATTGATTGAGTACATAAGCTGTCATCAGTGGCAGAGCAATTGTACTATCAGTATAACAAACGATGGTACTGGGCAATTCATCGGGGTCAATTTTACCCCAGCTTACAGCTTCGGCGGGAGTTGCACCAGACAAACCACCGGTATCAGGACGTGCATCAGTAAACTGTACAAAGAAATCATGTCCTCTTTCTTCTAATCCTAAAACCTCGTGAAGTTGCGGTTGTGTTTGTAATAAAAAGTTCTTAGGACTACCACCACCAATAATTACTGCTGCACTTGTACCGTCGTTTTCTCGCGCCCCATAGACAATGGCGGCCGTTTCATTTACGTCAATAGCAGGATCTATTACCAACTTAGAACCCTCCAACGCCAAAGCTGCCACATTCATACCAATGGAACTATCTCCAGGGGAAGAAGTATAAATAGGTACGCCACATTCATAAGCTGTGGCCAATAGGCAGGAATTTTTCACCCCCAATTGCTTTTCTATTTCCCAGACGCACTTACCTAGCAAATAATGAAATTCAGCCGTTCCCATGGGTTTTTGAAATGGTTCTGCCTGGAGAACTTTACGAATAAAAGCGTCGGTTTCTAGCAGTACATCGTAACCAAAAATAATATCATAAATTCTGATTGTCCCTTCTTCCCGCAATTTGACATCATCTAAAAAGGGACTACCGGCAAATAATTCAAAACCTAAACCATAGTGGATATCATGGTAAAGATTCGCACCAGTGCTAATCATCCAGTCAATAAAACCATTGCGAATTAAGGGCGCGAGGGCGGAAACCCCAAAACCTGCCGGTGTCATCGCCCCGGAAAGGCTAACGCCTACTGTTACACCTTCTTGAAATACATCATTACTCAACAGTTGACAAGCTTCTCGTAGCCGGGCTGAGTTGTAAGCAGTAAAATAGGTATCAATCAAGTCAACCACGCTAACATTGTTAGACATGGGGATAGGTGCAATTTTCTTACCTGGCTTTTGTGACATTTTTAAGAAATCCTGAATAGTAAATACCCTGAATATAATGTTATCGTATTCAAATGTACGGAAGTTGCTAAAATGTTATCAGGAAAACCCATGGCTAAGGCGTGAAAGTCTACTGAGGGATAACTGCTCCCATGATCCCTTTGAAGTAGAAAGTAAAGTCTAGTTTTGTCCAGATTTTATATAGCAGTAAAAGCCTAAAAAGAACAACGTGGCGTTACTCTGCGTAGAAGAAGCGATTACTAAGCCGTGCTATCTCTTCGAGACTCTACCGCAAACGCTATCGCACTTTTCATATTACAATAAAGTCATACCAGAGGATTAAGTCAGAAACCGATGCAAATGCTCACAGACATTTCTACTTTGATTGTTAGTACACCAGGTACTTGTGGTGGTCGTCTACGAATTGCTGACACTCGTATTACTGTTCAGTATATTGTCAATGAAATTAAATCTGGTATGACTCCAGAAGAAATTATTGAAGATAAACCTTATTTGACAATTGCAGGTATTTACACTGCGTTGGCTTATTATTATGCTAATAAGGAATCACTAGATATTGAATTTGCTCGATATCAAGAAGAATGTCAACAACTTGAATTAGAATATAAAGCAGGACATCTCTCGTGAATCGTATTTGCTTCTATTTGGATGAAGATACTATCAAAACGGCACTGATACAAGCATTGAAAAATGCTGATTTGGATGTTGTCACAGTTGCCGATGTTAAAAGATTGGGTTATGCCGATGAAGAACAACTAATTTGGGCAACAGAACAAAAGCGAGTAATTTATAGTTTCAATATCGGTGATTTTTGCAGATTACATCGTGATTTTATGGTTGAGGATAAAAGTCATACTGGAATAATTTTGGCTTCACAACAACAATACTCGATTGGTCAACAACTACGAGGATTATTGAAACTGGCTGCTGACAAGTCAGCCCAAGACATGGTTAACGAATTGATATTTCTTAGTGCTTATGTTTAAAAACTACTGAAAAAATAAATTCTATCAATTTTGAATGATTAAGATCGCTGCTAACAGAATTTATATCATTTTTAATCTAACATAGCAAAGACAGAAAAATTGTATCCGCTCAATAAATGGGGGCGGACTACCTATTCGGGAACGATTTTACGCCATTTGAGGCTTGTCATTAAACGATTTACCCCGGATTATTGAGCGGTTACGAAAAATTATACTCTATGCTCTTAGTTGTAACAGTTATTTATCAATAGGGTTTATGCAAGGAAACACACCAGAAGAATTAAATGCAGATCAAGAGATTGTCCGTTTAATTGATGAGGTAATATCATCATCCCAAACCGATGACAAGTATCGTCAGAAAATGCAGCGACGGAAAGAAGTTCAAGATGAACGAATAGCTAAAGCCATACCAGAAAAAGGGTTAATTATTGTCAATACTGGTCATGGTAAAGGTAAAACTACGGCCGCCTTGGGAATGGTTTTGCGATCGCTTGGTCATGGATACAAAGTAGCCATAGTTCAATTCATAAAAGGGGCATGGGAACCAGCCGAAAAACGCGCTTTTAGCTATTGGGAAGACCAACTAGAATTTCATGCTATGGGCGAAGGTTTTACCTGGGAAACCCAAGATCGTGATCGTGATCTTGATAAAGCCGCTGCTGCTTGGGAAAAATCCCTAGAATTTATTAAAAATCCCGATTTTAAATTAGTTCTATTAGATGAAATTAATATTGCCCTAAAATTAGGTTATTTAGAGGTTGAAGAAGTATTAACAGGTTTAGCCGAAAAACCACCAGACAAGCACGTAATTCTCACTGGTAGAGGTGCACCACCAGCATTAATTGAAAAAGCTGATCTAGTCACGGAAATGACATTAGTTAAACATCCTTTCCGAGATCAAGGTGTCAAAGCCCAAGCAGGAATTGAGTATTAATTTAATTAAAATCTTGTGGTGCGGGCATCTTGCACGCTAGAATTATGCAAATTCAAGACTCAAAAGCCACTTAATGGACAAAACACCAATTACTCTTTATAGACAAGGAAATGCTAATTCCCCCAGAATGGATAATGTTCGCCCTGATAAGGATATTGCTTGCTATGATAAAGACGGACAGGTGTGGGTTATGACCACGTTACCAGATGGAAAATCACCAGGAGGAATATCAACATCTGCTCATCCAGGTTATGGTAAAAATTGGTGGAAATTAGAAGCTGGAATGAAAATACCAGATCAAATAGAATTAGTTAATGACGATGATGATCATTGGTTGTGGAAACCCATTCAGAATATGCCATTGGATGATTACAAAGCAGCACTAAAAAAGATAGGCGCATACTTTTCTAAAGTTAATGAATAATAGTTACAATTATCACTGTAAGGAATTAGCTATGAATTTATCTTTCAAAGACATGAAGTTTATGATAGAAGCTGTTGATAATTTGATTGAAAAATACCAAACCAGAATCTATCAAATTGAGGACTTAGAGGAATATGAAGATGAAGTTTCTGATCTAGGCAATGACATAATGTTTTTATCATCACTTCGTAAAAAAATAGATGCTAGTTTAAATGATAGTCTGAATCCGAAAATAGATACTACTGCTTTAACAAAATTTGTCAGTAGCGAGAGAAGAAATGTATTCAAAACCCCAAAAATACCCACCCCAAAAACCCCAAAATCAACAACAAAGGCATCAACCAATCTCCCCAACGTACATATAAAGTCTGAGTTTGACGAGGATAAATAGTTTCTGCATGGGTTTGGTAGGTGTTATATTCTGATTTCCAAATAGTTTGTCCATGGGGATCAACGAAAGCGGAATAGCCTGTATTTGTTGCCCTCACAGCCCATCTATCGGTTTCAATTGCCCGCATGATATCCTGGGCATGATGTTGATTTGCCATTGCTGGCGTATAATGGGCATCATTGGAAGAACTGAGAATAAATTGCCCACCCATAGAGGCTTGATAACGGAAGTTTTCCGCAAAAGCAGATTCGTAACAAATACCAATAATAACTTTACCAAAAGGAGTATCAAAAATTTGCTGGGCTTGACCGGGAACTTGATGGGCTTCTAGTGGTGATAAACGTTGAATAATTGCCCCAAAAATATTTTCAAAAGGAATATATTCTCCTAATGGCACAAGTTTAGATTTATCGTAACGACTGGTAATTTCTCCATTACCAAGGACAGTAAATAAACTATTTGTATAGCTAGTTCCTCTTTCCCCAAATGCACCTATCCAAGCTATGACACCTTTTTCTTTAATAGCATTTAATAAAGGAGTTGGGGATAAAT
Organism: Cuspidothrix issatschenkoi CHARLIE-1; assembly: GCF_002934005.1. GTDB lineage: Bacteria > Cyanobacteriota > Cyanobacteriia > Cyanobacteriales > Nostocaceae > Cuspidothrix > Cuspidothrix issatschenkoi. The sequence continues at coordinate 57,850 of NZ_PGEM01000038.1, forward strand.
CACGGGCGAAAATGGGTATGGCTGCTTCCGGTGTGAGAACGGCTTTTACATTTTGATCAGTTAGTTGTAAATATCCTTCTGTATAACCTGTAATTGCCCGTCGTAATCCTTGGGGGAGAACTTTAATTTTATTAGGAATATTGCCTTGAATAATGCCGATTTTTAAAGCTGTATCCTGGCTTTCTAGTAATGGTTGACTATAGAGAATAAAGCCAATAAAATGGGAGGTAATTAATAGTATGATAGCTAGGATTAAGTAAGAGTTAACGAACCGCAGAGGCGCGGAGGACGCAGAGGTTTTTGGATGGGGTCTTTGGGTCAGATATTCGGCAATTAAACCATTGAAGGCGACTATGACGGCTGTTACCGTATTCGGACCGGAAATTTGTCCTAAATGGAGGATTAGGAGATTATGTGGTGATTGGGTGTAAGCTAGAGAACTCCACCATAATGGTCCAGCACTCCAAAGGCTTTCTAAACCGCACCATAGGGTTGTACCTATGAGTATACGCAACCAAGGTTTTCCTCTATTTAGCCGCACCATCAAAGCCGCCCAAATAGTGACTAAAATTCCTCCCCATAGGCTAATAAATGCCCAACAAAATAGGGTAATAGCTAGACTTGGCAACCAGGGAACTCCTAACCAGTCCATCGGATGAATGCCTGTGATCCAGGATAGGGCAAGGCCATGATAACCGATACCCCAAATCAGGGCAGAGGGTAGGAGGCGAGGGACAGGATGATCTATTTTAGATGTATATTTAATAACTGTGATCCATAGAGGGGCAAGGGCAACCCAGGCTAAAAACCATGCACCAATGGGGGCAACGGTTGCCCCCATAAATATTCCACTGGCAAATATTAGTGTATAATGGATGATAGGATTTAAGTTTTTTTGGTGTTTAATTGCTGTTATACATTTAGACATTTCGTAAAAATTAAATATGCTTTTTCATAACTGAGTTTAGATCCCCGACTTCTTAGAGAAGTCGGGGATTTTGTTTCTTGTTAATTGTCTATTCTGCTTCTTCTAGTTCGCCATTATCATCACTGTCGGGGGGAACAATTGCCACTCCGGTAATAGCATCATCTTCATCTAGACGTTGCACTCTCACGCCGGTGGCTGATCTGGACTGGATGGAAATGGCATTCACAGCTTGCCGAATAATGATACCACGATTGGTGGCCATCATGATTTCTTCGTCGCTGTTGACAATTCGCAGAGTGGCTAATTTGTCTTTGGTTTTGCGGTTTTTGAATTTGGTGGCCATTAAACCTTGACCAGCGCGGTTTTGGAGTCGGAATTGGGAAACGGGAACACGCTTACCATAACCGCCCATGGTAATGACTAATACCCAGGGTCCAGTGCTGTTGGTGTTAGCAGCTTCTGTGGGTTCTTCTGTATTTTCGATGTCTGCGGTTTCTAGGGTTTCTTCAATTTCTGCGGTTTCTTCGATGTCCCCTTCTGTACCTGTGTCTAAGGTGTCGAGAATGGCTGCCGGGAGGATATCCATACCGATGAGTTCATCTTTATCCTTGAGTTTCATGGATTTTACGCCACGGGTAGCCCTACCGAGGGGACGCAGTTGTTCATGGGTACAACGGAAGTGAATGGCCATCCCTTGACGTGAACCGATGATGATGCTGTCTTCTACTCTAGCCCTTCTGACCCAGCGTAGTTGATCGCCTTCTTCTAGGGAGATGGCAATTAAACCGTTGGCGCGGATATTGCTAAATGCTTCTAGGACGGTTTTTTTAATGTTACCGCCTTTGGTAAGCATCACTAGATATTCTTCGCTGCTAAATTCGTCTACGGGGACAATGGAGGTAATTTTTTCTTCTTTGGGAATGGGCAACATTTGCACTATGGGTGTGCCGCGACTAGTGCGAGAACCGACAGGAATTTGATAGGCTTTGAGTGAGTAGACGACTCCGCGATCGCTAAAGAAGAGAATACTATCATGGTCACAGCAGGTTAAAAAATGCTCGATGGTATCATCATCTTTAACTTTCGCCCCCGCTTTGCCTCTGGTAGCACGGCTTTGGGCTTCAAAGGTGTTGACGGGCATCCGTTTGATGTAACCTTGTTCAGTGAGGAGGATAATTGCTTTTTCATTGGCAATTAGGTCAATATCATCTATATCTCCTTCCCCATGGGTAATTACTGTCCGTCGGGGTGTAGCAAAGCTAGTTTTAATCTGGGCTATTTCGTTTTCAATGATTTCTAGCACCCGTTCCCGTCTGGCGAGAATATCCATTAAGTCAGCAATTTTAACTTGCAATTCTTCGTGTTCCAGGCGAATTTTATCAGCTTCTAAGGCTGTTAACCGCCGCAGTTGCATTTGCAAAATTGCGTCTGCTTGCACTTCTGACAGTCCGTAAGTGGTAATTAACTCACCTTTGGCTGTGGGTGCGTCCGGTGCATGACGAATTAAAACAATAATTGCATCTAATTGGGACAGGGCAATTAATAAACCTTGCAGGAGGTGATCTCGTTCTTCTGCTTTGCGAAGTTCGTAGCGGGTACGGCGTTCAATGCAAAGAATACGGAAGTCGAGGAAAACGCTGAGGAATTGTTTGATGGCGAGGGTGTGGGGTTCACCGTTGACTAATGCCAACATATTCGCCCCGAAGTTGGACTGGAGGGGGGTTTGTTTATAAAGATTGTTTAAAACGACACGGGGATAGGCATCCCGTTTTAATTCTATGACAATTCGCATCCCGTCCCGATCGCTCTCGTCCCGGATATCTGCAATCCCCTCTATTTTCTTATCATTCACCAACTCGGCAATTTTTTCAATTAATGCCGCTTTGTTGGTTTGGTAGGGTAATTCGGTAATGATAATTGCTTCCCGATCTGGGCGGTTGCGTTGTTCAATGGTTTCAATATTGGCTACACCACGCATGGTAATTGAACCGCGCCCTGTGGTGTAAGCTTCTTTAATGCCACTGACTCCCAAAATCTGCGCCCCGGTGGGAAAGTCGGGTCCGTGAATATACTGCATTAACTGAAGATCAGTTATTTCAGGATTATGAATTAGTGCGACTAACCCATCAATTAATTCTCCCAAGTTGTGGGGAGGAATATTGGTGGCCATTCCCACAGCAATTCCTGAAGAACCATTTAGCAATAGTTGGGGAATGCGGGAAGGTAAAACCGTGGGTTCTTGTTGCGAACCGTCGAAGTTATCCGCAAAGTCTACAGTTTCAGCTTCAATATCTTGGAGGAGGGCAAGACTAGTTAAAGCGTGCAAACGACATTCTGTGTACCGCATTGCTGCCGGCGGATCATTATCTACCGAACCAAAGTTCCCATGTCCACTGATGAGAGGCGATCGCATGGAAAAATCCTGCGCCATCCGCACCAGGGCATCATACACCGCCGTGTCACCGTGGGGGTGATATTTACCCAATACTTCCCCCACCACACGGGCGCATTTTCTAAAGGGGCGATCATGTAGTAAACCCAGTTCGTGCATGGCATACAGAATGCGACGATGCACAGGTTTGAGTCCATCCCTAGCATCTGGCAGCGCCCGACCTACAATAACGCTCATAGCGTATTCTAGATAAGATCGCGACATTTCACCTCGCAAATCCGTCGGGATAATCCTCTCCTGTGAGGTTGTCATAAACTCCAAAACTCCAAAAAAATCTAGATTTTAGCCTTCAACTTGACAAAAGACAAAATTATGTCAAATTAACTTTGAATAGTTGTCATATTTTTGCTATAATTCTAACATATTGTAACGCCATTAGCACAAATACTATTCAATCTGGGTAAATACTAAATTTACAACTTATATAAAAAGGCTAGATTCTTGAAAACAATCTACAAATATGATTGACTAATTGCGTCTAAAAACAATTATGGAATTTGAATTTGATCCCAATCAAAGCATCAGTAATAAAACTAAACATAACATTGATTTTATCCACTCATTCATATCCAAATCCATATCCCCGACTTCTTGTAAGTAGGGTGCGTCAGATATGAAAAATTTTGTTATTTACATAATTTATGCTGTCTGACGCACCCTAAAAATAATAGGGTTTTGATGCCCTCTAACCCCCAATTCTGAGGGAATAAGAATTTCAAAGTCCTCTAAGTTTAGGGGATTTAGGAGGCTAAATAATCACAAAACGAAGACAGAAAGGAAGACAAGAAGCTAAATTAAGAATGATTCCCGATTTAATATCATTCGGTTTAACTCCTGAACAAATTGGATTTGTTTTCAATTAGGGAATCAAAATCATTAGACTCTGTTCACCAAATCAGGGTTGCAGTTACATCTTGCGTAAGTCCTACAAATTAGAACCTAAAATCAAAATGTCATCTCAAGCAGGAGGATAACCAGCAGCAATTAAAGCTTCTTTAATAGCACTTTCTGTTAGTTGAGTTTCTACATTCACCAACTTAGTTTGAGGATCAGCATCCACAATAGCATTAGCATCAATAGACTTAACTGCATTAGTAATATTATTAGCACAAGCAGAACAAGCCATTCCCGGAACAGTGAGTTTAATGTTCATAAATCAAAAAATGAATCAGAAATTAAAGGAATAAAAATATTCCTCTTAATTAACTACTTTATCCGCAATAAAAGAGTAAGTAGGTGAACCGAAAAATTTAAAGGTATGTGAAGAAAAATAAAATCGCCCAAAACTCTCTTCGGTGTTCCCTGTTCCCTGTTCCCTTGCCCCAACGACAATTTTTAACGCTAACCTACTTATATCCTACATTTTCTTAATTGAAATGCTTATTACTCGATAAAGGTAACGAATTTGAATTAAGGCAAATATTCGCCCCAGTCGAAGCCTAGCCTATGAAGGTTTAGTAACGATTGATGCGATAGGATGTCAAAAAATACAGATATTAATATATAGAACTGCACAAAATAAATCCACTATCGA
>NZ_PGEM01000039.1 GCF_002934005.1 Cuspidothrix issatschenkoi CHARLIE-1
CTTACGGCGAATAGTTAAAATTTTAGAGACGTTACCTGGAACGTCTTTACAAAGATTCTAGAAAACACATATTTGAGAGATTGACCTAGACTTCATCCTTCATTCTAAACTCCTAAATTCTTCTATATTATGTCTTTACTCAAAACTTCGCTCATTGGTTTAAAAGCTGACTCCTTCCGTCATCCTCTGGACTTAGAAGCTACCAACACTCTCAAACAAATTCCCGGTTTAGACATGATGGTGCGGAATTGGTTAGGGCCAATGGCTGAACAGGTTTTTTATGTGGAAAATATCGCCTCTAGTATTTTGGTAGGAGAAAAACAACTCCCACATTTACACAAGTTATTATTAGAAGCTTGTCAAATTCTGGATATTGATCCACCTCAGTTATATGTGCGTCAACATCCAGCCCCTAATGCTTACACCTTTGCCATGCGAGGTAAGCAGCCTTTTGTTGTCATCCATACATCCTTAATTGAAATTCTGACACCGGAAGAAATACAGGCTGTCATTGCCCATGAATTGGGTCATCTCAAGTGTGATCATAGTCTGTATTTAACGCCGGTGAATTTATTAATTTTAGCAGCGGCAATTGTACCAAATGTTGGTGCTGTCTTGGCTCAAGCTATCCAGTCACAATTATTAGAATGGGTGCGCTGCGCTGAGTTTACCTGCGATCGCGCCGCTTTGTTAGCTACCCAAAACCCGAAAGTGGTCATGTCAGTATTAATGAAGTTGGCCGGCGGTTCTCCCACTTTAGCACCCCAACTCAATCTAGATGCCTTTATCGATCAAGCCCGTGCCTATGATGACATTAGCAAAACCGAACTAGGAGAAATGGTCAAATCTGCCCGCACAGCCCAATTAACCCACCCTGTACCCGTACTCAGAGCGCGAGAAATTGATCGGTGGTCAGGTAGTCAAGAATACCAAAAATTGTTGCATAATCAAGGTATTAATCACGAAAATACTACCGGGTCTAAAGGTGGATGGCGGAATTGGTAGATTTTGCTAGGTTTAATGGCGATATGACACTTAGTGGCTGTCCTACCTTACAAGATATTGATTTTAGTTCACTTAGTCAATTACCAAAAAATTTCTAAATTTCACCTAATTACCTATTGCCAAAATAAAAAAATAGGCTATAATGGTGGTAGTGACACCCAAGGGCGGGTGGCGGAATTGGTAGACGCACCGCACTCAAAATGCGGCGGCCGTGAGGTCATAGGAGTTCGATTCTCCTCCTGCCCATTTACATCAGATTATAAAAGTTATTTAACTACTACGCCGTAAGTCCCCCACTGAATTTGGTACTCCTAATCAGTGGCGGGATATAAGGCGGGAAAAACCGAAATCGTTCTCAATCAAGTAGTTCACTCTGTGAGTCTAGCTTTTTGTTATATCTGTTGCCGTTTGGTTGCGAAAGGTGGTTTTTAATTAAATCAAGAACTTCTTGATAATTCTTCATTCTTTTTTGAGTTTGGAATAGGTTAGCTGCTGCGTTTAAATCACTAATTGCTCCCTGTTTATCACCTAAAGCATTGCGTGTAATTGCTCGATTTTGGTAAGCTTCAGGAAAATTAGGATTGAGAAGCAATGCTTGGTTAAAATCTGCCATTGCCCCTTGATAATCTTTTAAATCGTGGCGAGCAAGTCCTCGATTATTGTAGATACCAGGATAATTAGAACTAATATTTATTGCTTGGTTAAAATCTGCCATTGCTCCTTGCAAGTCTCGCAATTTGTGGCGAGATATACCCCTTTGATAATAAACTTCAGCAAAATTAGGATGTAAAATTAAGGCTTGATTATATTCGGCGATCGCTCCAGGAATATCTCCAAATGTATAGCGGTTTAATCCTCGATGGAAATATACTACGGCATCTTTAGGTGGAGATTGGGCTAAAAGTGGTAATTTGCTTGTAGAAGCAGAAAGATTTGATAAGTTTTGAGCGCTGACTTTGGGGCTAAATAATATAGTTCCGAATGTGAAGATGGTAATTGTTAATTTCCATTTTTTCATCTAAACCTCCAGGAGATCCCCGCTAAAGGACAGAATATTTTGCTCCGAAGAGCCTCCCATTTCTGGGGTAATGTTAGCTTTGACAATGTTAGAGGTCGGTAACTATCTTAAAAGCACTGGTTTAACCCTTAAGCCTGTTTAACTTTTAAGTTCTAGAGCAGGGAACTAGCTACGCATTCCCTGGTAGGTCTTTAACTCTTACCTCTAATGTAGTTCGGTCAAGAATTGAGTCTGATCAACTAGGCTTTTACAAGCCCTCACTTACCCGAAGGGAAGTGATGGGTGGTTGACTACATATTTTTCCCGTTATAGTAGGAGCCGGTGGTATGGCTAACGCCACGCTTTGGAACTTCGCTCACCAACCGGAGGCAGGGGGGAAAGTCTTACCTTGTATAATTATTATAATATTTTATTCTTATACAGTTAGCCACTATGCTTGATTTAAATAAAATATCAGGACAAATGCAGGGTTTTAGCCAGCATTTAAATGCGGAAGTAGCTGCAAGTCATCAACGATTAGAGTTAGCACAACAATATTTAAAAAAAGCTTTTGAGTGTCAACAGGAATTAATTAAATCTCAAGCAGAATGGCGCGATCGCATTCTTTTTGCCAATGCTACACCTATTGAACCCCTGGACACTTGTATAAGTATTCTTACTCCTCCTAAAGTTCATACTGTTATTTCTACTGATGGTTCACAAATTGCTCCCAATCATCACGAAATTGCGTATTGTTACTTACTTAATATTGGTAGAGTAGTTTTACACTATGGTCAAAATCTTCACCCTCTCCTCGATAGTTTACCGGAGGTGTTTTATCGCCCAGAAGATTTATATGTGTCTCGTCAGTGGGGTATTAGAACGGAAGAATGGATGAGTTATCGTCGTACCGCTTCTGAAGCTACAGTATTAGCGGAACTAGCTTGTAGTGCGAGAACAGCAGCACCAGTTTTAGCAATGGTAGATGGTTCTTTAATATACTGGTTTTTAGATCAGTTACCAATGGATGCAAGGGATCAGATTTTACCACCAGTTTTAGCCGCTTGGAAACAAATGCGGGAAGCCAATATTCCTCTCATGGGTTATCTTAGTGCCTCCCGTAACATTGAAGCTACAAACTTTTTGCGCTTGTTAGCTTGTCCCCATCCTCACCCAGACTGTATTACCCATTGCCCCAATCAACTGGAATACGTGCCATGTAAAAAATTTGATACCTTGCGAGATACAACCCTGTGGACTACCCAACTTCAACCCGGACAAAGAGGAGCTTTGTGGCGCAGTAATGCCCGAATTTTAGACTTGTATGACGATCAAATTATTTATTTTTGTTACGTCCATGTTGGTACAGAAATCGCCCGCATTGAAGTTCCCTCTTGGGTCGCTGAAAATTCTGCTATGTTTGAGCAAGCACTGGGGTTAATGCTGGCACAAGTACAAAAAGGATATGGTTATCCTGTTGCGATCGCTGAAGCCCATAACCAAGCTGTCGTTAGAGGTGGGGATAGAAACCGTTTCTTTGCACTTTTAGAACGACAAATGATTAAAGCTGGCATTAAAAATGTCGCTATTTCCTCCAAAGAAGCCAGAAAGCGGGGCAGTATCGCTTAATTTTTTGACACTCCCCTCGACTAAAGCCGAGGGGAGTGTCAAGAGAGATTTGATGCTAACTAACTGAAGAATTATGCACCTGTTCTTGATCAGAATATCGGTAGTGGACATAATAGCTACCACTTTGAGACTTGTCACCATTAACAACTAAGCCTAAGACATTGATGGGATATGTTTTGAGGCTATCCTGAACTTGTAATAAAGCTGATTTATCCGTTTGATTCATTCTCGCAACTAGGATCAAACCATTAGTATGGGGTGCTATTAACCTAACATCTACTAATCCCAATATCGGCGGACTATCATAAATAACTAAATCAAAACTTTGATGGAAATATTCCATTAACTGTCTCATTTTTTGTGAGGACAATAACCTACCGGGATCAGGTGGTGTTGGACCAGAAGTAACCACGGATAAATTATTTATTGTGGGTATCTCTTGGATCACCTGCTTGGCATCCATGTTTGAAGAAATTAAATTAGTTAACCCCCACAAATTATTCAGTTCTAATAATTCATGAATTTGAGGACGACGCAAATCAGTATCTACCAGTAATACCCTTTTACCCATGGTGGAAGCTATTTTTGCCAAATTATATGCAACTGTGCTTTTGCCATCTCCGGGAACAGATGAGGAAACAATGAGGGAATTAATTGGTTGATCAGAATTTAGCAACTGAATATTACTATATAAAACTTGTAAAGATTCCCAAAAAGCCCCTTGAGAGTAATAACTATTGCGACTATTGCGAGGAAACTGACGACGAAATAGATTAGTTAATTTATCTATTTCAGGATAATCAACACCTTGATCATTTGTTTTGTTAGTCCGATTAACGTAATTATTAGCTATGGTTTTATCAAAGGGAAGAGTTCCTAATATGGGCAGTTTTATCTTATCCTTAATACTATCAATAGTATGATAGGTATTGTCTATTTCTTCCATGAGTACGGCAGCACCAAGACCTAACAGAAAACTAGCGCCAAATCCCAATAGTAAATTTCGATTAATATTAGGTGAAATTGGATATTCTGGCTGATTAGGTGCTTTAATTAATTCCCATGGCAGTTCTGTTTGTGCTACTTCTATTTGTAGTTGTTCCCGGGTAGACAAAAACCGATTGAAACTCTCGTTTGCTAACTGTAGATTTCGTTGTATATCAGTATATTGTCTAGATAAAACAGGTAGTTGTTCTAGTTTGTTTTGCAGTTGTTGTTCAGTTTGTGCCAGTTGTTTGCTATCTACTTCTACTTGACGCATCTGAGTTACTGCTTCAGCGATTTTGATGTTCAGTGCTCTGGATGCTTCTGCTTCAATCAGAGGTAAGAGATTATTTCTTTTTTCTTGCAAGCTTTGGATGATGGGGTTATCGGGGTTAAATCTGGCTAATTCTCCAGATAGCTGTGTATCAAGTTGACGTTGTTGAGTGATCAACTGTTGATATATAGGAGCATTATTAATTGCAGTTAATTGTCCAGATTGTCCCCGCAAACTTAAATAATTAGCTCTGGTGGTTGCTAACTGTTGATTGACAGCTAATCTTTTTTCTGTGAGAGATTGGATTTGTCCAGAAAGTCCTTTAGCTTGATTTTCTGGATCAATAAAGTTGTATCTTTGGCGGAAGATTTGCATTTCTTTTTGCAACTGTGCTACCCGATTTTTAATATCAGGCAGTTGTTTTTCTACAAATTGTATTCCCTGACGGAGCTTAGTTTGCCGCTTATCTAGGCTATAGTTTAAGTAAAATTGAGAAATGGTGTCTAATACAAATTTGATTTTTTCGGTATCATTACTTTTGTAGCTAACTTCAATTACTTTTGCTGTTCCGAAACGAATAATAGTTAAGTCTTCTATTAAGGAAGCATAAGTAATATCAGGATAGGAGATTTGTAACTTTTTAATAATTGGTTGTAGCAATTCTGAACTTTTGAGAACCTGAATTTGACTTTCGTAATCTAGTCCACCTAATTTAGACATATTAGGGTCTATGAGATTTAGTTTACCTAAATCACTATCATCATTGACAGGTTCAACTAAAATTTGAAAGTTGTCTTGATATACAGATTCTTGGTTGAGGGTTGAATAAGTAATTCCCGTCATACCCACAGTGACAATACCTGCAATTATCACTGCTCGGCGCTTTAATAGCCCTAAAAGCTGCCTCAAGTTCCAATCATTACTATCTTCAGTAATATTGGAAAGTGTGGAATGAGGAAATAGCCTAGAGCTAGGAATAATATCCTGAGATAGTGTTTGGTTTGTAATTTGCCTATCAAGCATTGATTGTACCCTGTAGAGATTAATGTGAAGAAGGTATAAAGGTTTTGAGTTTTGTATCTGTAGAGAAACGCTTTTTATTCACATCTGGGATTTGTCCATAAAAGCTGGTCGCCAATTATCGGCTTAGGAAATAAATTTCCTTTTTTTTCGGTTTAATTTGCTCCATGGTAATTTAGTCTGTTGAGTCCTAAATATTAATAAGCTTAACACCAGTACATGATTGAGGTGGTTCAAGATACCAGGTATAGAGTATTTGGTGTGGCTATTGAATTTTTAGGAGTCAAACACAATATATCTATATATAACACTCTTACTTATCAGTTGTCTCTAAATCTGCAGGACTAGGATTTGCTTTTTTACCTTAGCGTATACTTTGCTATAATCTAACTTGTACACTATTCTTAAGTAGTGGTAATTCATGAATTACCACTACTTAATGAGCCTAGCGAAATTTTTATAGTCCGGGGAGTTTCAGATGACTGCGGTCTATATAATATGAGCCTAAAACTAAACTATCCATATTTGTTCTCAAGAAACACTGGATTGCTTCTTCCGGTGTCCTAACAATAGGTTCATTTTCGTTTAAGGATGTATTCAGGAGCAAAGGAATACCTGTGCGCTCGGCAAAGGTATTAATCAAATCCCAATAAAGAGGGTTGTTTTTGCGACTCACAGTTTGTAAGCGTCCAGTCCCATCTACGTGAGTTACGGCAGGAATTTGTTCTCTTTTCTCTGGAAGAATTTTGAAGACTTTCTCCATAAAAGGGGCTGGTTCATCAATTTCAAAGTATTCACCGATAGATTCTTCCAAAATGCTGGGAGCAAAGGGTCGGAATTTTTCTCGGAATTTAATTTTTAGGTTGATAATGTCTCGCATATCAGAGCGACGAGGATCTGCTACTAAGGAACGATTACCTAATGCTCTAGCACCAAATTCCATCCTTCCTTGAAACCAGCCAACTACTTTCCCTTCACAAATAGCATCTACAACATGATTTAACATCACTGATTGTTCTAGATGTTTGGGTTGTAAATCGTGCGCTTGTAACGCAAATAGACATTCTTCATCAGAGAACTCAGAACCCCAATAAGCATGACTTAAAATAAACTGACGAGGTTGTTTGAGAATTTGATTCCAAACAAAGAAGGCTGCACCGATACAAGTACCATTATCGGCAGCCCCTAGAGGAATGTAAACATTTTTAAAGGGAGTATTTTGGGTAATTTTACCATTGGCTACGGAATTCATAGCTACACCACCTGTCAAACAGAGATTTTCGCAAGGGTAGCGCTGATGTAATTGATTGAGTAAATGAAAAATTATTTCTTCTGTTATGGCTTGTAGGGATGTGGCAATATTTTGATGTTTGGGTGTCAGTTCGGAATTTACTTGTCTTGCTGGGCCCAATAGTTTTTCTAGTTCTGGACTATGGAAAGGTGCAACTGTGGGTGCGCCATTATCCCACTTCATGGCGATACCCTGTTCATGGTGGGTAAAGTAATCTAGATTTAGCTCAAAACTATCTCCCTGGGGAAAGATGATTTTTCTGAATGCTTCGAGATACTCTGGTTCTCCATAAGGGGCTAATCCCATAACTTTGTATTCGTCACCATAGGCAGGAAAGCCTAGATACAGGGTAATGGCATTATATAAATAACCGATAGAGTGGGGAAAGTGTGTCCGCGTAAAATATTCTAAATGATTACCCTCCCCTGCTGCTGACAAGGTACTTACAAAGTCTCCCATACCGTCAACAGATAGAATGGCGGCTTTTTCAAAGGGAGAAATAAAGAAACCGGTGGCTAGGTGTGTGGTATGATGTTCTAAGGTATGAATAGGTGCTGTAATTTCCTGGGGTTGACAATTACAAGCTGCGGCTAGTGTTCTGTGAAGATTGGCGGATTCGCTTTGTTTGTTAAATCTATCTAGAAGTGATGATAATGATGGACGTTGTTTGAGGGTAAATAGGAGTTTACGATTGAGATTGGCTTTGGGATTAAAGGATAATGCAACGTGATCTAAATCTTTGGCACTAATACCAGCTATTTTTAAACAATAACGGATAGATTCTGTGGGAAATCCTGCCCAATGTTTAACTCGATTAAAACGTTCTTCCTCAATGGCTGCTATTAATTGACCATTTTGGATTAAACAAGCAGAAGCGTCACCGTGATAGGCGTTAATTCCGAGAATATTCATGGATTTATTAATTTATGAGTTTATGAGGAAATTGTTCAGTTTGGTTATAAGGAAAATGCCGAAAACCTTTGAAGGTGCGGCTGACTCAGGAAGCCACATCTGGGCTTTAGACAAGGGATGAAGGCTAGTTGCAGGATAAATACTGCATTGACGTTAATGCCTTGCTCTTCAATATATTTTGTCGCTGTTTCGGCGAAAACATTCATTGCATAATGCTCATACCATTTCTTTGTAAAGTTGCATATAATTTACCCCCCAGCTTCGCCGTCTCCCCTTAGAGAAGAGTCGCTGAGAAGCCCACACTCACCTGAAAGGGAGTGTGTGGAGTACGTCACTAAGCAGGACGTTTTCATTATCGGAGGTAAATTGGAAAATCATTTCCCCAAAACCCTTTCCTACAGGTCAATAGAAGCTTTTTTTCGTAATTTTTGATTAATTACAGCACTTTTGAAGTAAGTGAGGTACACCAATTTTAGAAGGTTTCACTCTTGCCTCTTGCCTCTTGCCTTCTGCTATAGTTTTAAAACTTGAGGTTCAATTGGTTACTGTACCTCATAAACTTCAAAGGTTTTCGGCATTTTTCTTATAAATTATAACTTTGAATGATATTCTCATAAACAGAGATCATCTTTGATGCTACTTGATCCCATGTATAATTATCTAATATAAACTCCCGTGCGCGATCGCCCATTTCCTTCGATTCTTGAGGATGATCTAAGAAGTTTTGAATTGCGGTAGCGATATCATTAATATTAAGTTCTGTAACATATCCCAGATGTTGTTGCTGGACTATATCACTGAGAGCTACACCAGGGGTAACAATAACAGGAACACCAGCAGCTAGGGATTCTAGAACTGATATACCAAAGTTTTCAGAATAGGAAGTTAGAGCAAATATATCTGCTCCTTGCATTAATAAATCCTTTGTTTCACCCTTGACAAATCCGGTAAACTGCGTTTTTTCTTCAATTCCATGAGTTTTCACTAAAGTTTTTACCTTAGTTTCATAATCTGAATCGCCGCTACCTGCGACAATGAATGTGAAGCGGTAATGAGATAACTTGCCTAATGCTGGAATTAGGTAATCTAAACCTTTTTTAGGATGTAAGCGAGATAAGAATAAGATAATTGGTTCATCAGGGGGAATATTCAGGTATTTTTGTAGCTTTTCACGAGCATTAAGAATTCTTTGAGGGGTATAAATCCCCAGGGGGAGGACAAAGCTGGAAGAAGTTAAATTTAATAATGATGCTTCTTCTTGTTCTGTAATAGAGGTAAAGTGAATAGATTGAGTGTTATTAAGATTAGCTTTTTCTATAAGTTTGAGATATAGCTTTTTTTTACGAGCTTTTTGCTGTAATGACCATTCACACAATAGTCCAAAAGGACGAATTATATAAGGAACTTTTTGAAAGCGTGCGATCGCCATTGCTACGGTAGGAACATAGGAAAAAATACCATGAATATGCAATAAGTCATAATTACGAATATTTTTCCATAACCAAATAGTAAAATCTCCTGAATAGGAAAATTCTCTAATTGCATTAATAGGAGGAGAAAACCGAGGAAAAAACTGGACAGGAACTTGTTGATAATCTATAAATTTTCCTAAAGGTACATCCAATAAATCCGTTCCATTATCATTAGTGGTAACAATCTCTGCATCAATATCATTTTTTCTTAAAGCTTTCACCATTTCTATAATTGCTTGACTCGGACCGCCGCGAATGGTTGCGACAGAGGGAATTAGATGGAGGACTTTCATTACATTACTATCTCGCAGTAATTGATTACGCATATAGCCACTTAATTCTAAGAAGCTGACTTCATCTTTTGGAGTAGAACCCCACCCTAACATATCAATATTACCCAAACCAGTCGGTTAAAACCGACTTCAGCTATTAGACAGGGAATTAATTCCCTGGCTTCCTAATTTTAGGATCTGGTTTCATGATCCTGCAAATATCCAGCCAAAGTTTTCTGAAACTGCTCGAAACCAAAAGTGTCAATAACCTGTTGACGCAAAGATTCGGGTTGATACATTAAAGGGTTGGGATATGTACTTTGTAAAATTTGAATAATAGTTTGAGCAATTTCATCTACATCATCAGGATTTACCAATGCCCCTAGTTTGCCATGACAAAGCGCGTCCGTAGCACCATCCTGATTACCTCCCAATACAGGTTTACCACAGGCTAGGGCTTCTAAGTAGACAATACCAAATCCTTCTTTTTTACTGGGCATAGCAAAAACATCACAGAGATTGTAGTAATCACACAGTTGTTCATCAGGAATAAATCCAGCTAAGGTGACACAATCTTGTAATCCGAGTTGGGTAATTAATTGCTTAATTCTAGTCCCGTCATTTCCTTTACCCACAATAATGTAATGAACATCGGGAATTTGCTGACGAATTTGAGGAAGTGCTTGAAGAATTTGGTCATAACCCTTATAGCGTTGAACTTCCGCTAGTCGAGCTACAGTTAATACTATAGGTTGTTCCCGCCTTAGTCCGTATTTTTCTAATAAATAAGCAGGTTTTGGGGCTGGTTGAAAGCGACTTGGATCAAACTGGCATGGCAAAATAACAATTTTATTCGGGTCGAGGTTTTGTTCTTTAATCAGGCGATCGCGGGTGTAGCTACTAATTGCTAAAATCAGGTCTGCATGATGTAAAGCCCTTTGCAAAGATGAGTTTTTGATATCCCAGGCTTCGATACCATAAGCAGTTGTCCAATAAGGGATATTTGTCAACCGTTTTAGCCAGTAGGCTGCCACGGTAAAATTCAGGTGTCCGGTAATGATTAATTTTGGGCGTTTCCAGATTCCCCAACCAATTAACTGGGCTGCAAATGCAAGTGTTCTCAGTGGTGATGGTATAGATCCAGTCAAGTGAAATCTAGTAGGGGCTAGGGTCGAGAAGTTGGGTGAGGAATGTCTATCATGTTTGATAAAGATATCATAATCAGTATCAGGGTAGATATTTTGAATGGCTTGGAGGAAGAAACAGCAGTATGTTTGAATACCTCCTGTAAATTCAAATAAGTTGGGAAACCAGAGGTGAAAATTATTTTTATTCATAAAAATTAAAAAATTTATCAGAAAATAGGCTGAAAACCCCGGAATTAACGGCTAAAAATCCTAATAATTTTTAGGGGTTAATGTCCAATTTCCGGCTTCAACATTTGCATAAAAGTTTAATCAAATCTAAGACATTCATACAATCCTTGACTATAGTTAATTTATCTACGTTCAGTCAATAAAAACTTAAATAATAAATAAAAAGACAGAAATAGGGTAAGAACTGACCCAGTCATCAGAGAAAAATTAGATTCTTGATAAACTAATCGAAAAAGTATTGTTGAACCTATGACAAATTCCAATGGATTCATATTTGAATGATTTAATGTTTGTTCCAAAAATGCCAACAGTATTCCTACCAATGACATTCCTATTAAAACTCCCACCTGTCCAAAATTGGCATACATTTCTACAATCCAAGGTAAATTAAAAGAAGTAGTGAAATCTGTACTTCCTAAATATTTGTAACGTCTACCAAATTGATTGCCAGTATTTTCTGTAGGTTTATCAGGGAATATGGCACGGGGAATCCAACTTGTTACTAAGGGTAAGTATGTTTGTCCTCCCCAATAAGGTACTCGGTTTGGGGTATCTTCAACTACTGCTGAAAAAACAAGTATATGGGCTGTTCTGGCTAATGAAGTATTTTCACGATCTGATTTCTGTGTGAATTTAGAACTAGAATAGTATTCAATTACGACATTGATAAATAATTTAGCTTTTTGGATAGGGTTTGATTGCTCCATCTGAGGATTACCCCAGGTTAACGTACGGAATTCACCTTTGACTGGGTTAAATAGGAAGAAAAATATCAGAATTCCTGTTATCAGGAATATAGGAATACGTTTAGATTCCTGAAAGATTATAATAACCATATATAGCCCTAATATCATGAGTTGAGCTAAAGCTCCACTAGCAAAACGGGTAAGTATTTCTGCTGGAAGAAATATACCTAATAAAATTAAACTTTGGACAAATGGAAGATAGCCACGCTTATAGAGAATATAAAACATCCCATAGGCAATATATCCAGTAGGATCTAAAAACTGACTTACTGATGGAATTTCTCTAATAAATGGGATATATATAAATAAGGTATGTAATATCAGCAAGACCCATAGCAAGATGATTAACTTAGTTATTGAGTATGACTGAGATAATTTCAGAGCAGGAATTTTTTGAAAAACGGAGTATTTAAAACAGTAAAAGGCAATATTAATTGCTACTACTCCTATTAAGGTTAGCAATAATGCTTTTTCACTTACATTCTCTAAAGACCATAAATAGTGGACTTTTGTACCAGCAGAAAACATTGGTAATCCAAAAGATGTAGCGTAAAAAATGCCTACTAGTGGTAAAAAGGGTATGGGGGGACGCTGACGATCAGATAAATATTGCAGTGCGGGTATCAAACTAACCCAAATTATGCCTAATGCTAAGAGTGCCTTGTTAGCTGTAAGCACTGCTGGACGTTGATCGAACAGATAACCACTAACTCCTACTAAAGTGACTATTAAAACAAATTTTAATCTTTGAAAATATGATTGTTGCTTTCGTTGAGTTTCATAGTGTTTTTTCTGTTGAGCTATAGTATTTGGATTCCCATCATAGTTATACATAAATAATCAGACTTCATCATTTTAATTTTTTTGATTAAGACTCACTCACCAACTAAATCTTTAATTCTTGTCAATAAAGGTGAGAAAACTGTTTCATAATTAAACTTGTCTTCAAATGCTTGCCTAGCTGCTAAACACATTTTTTGGTAATTTTCAAAATCACTTAAAATGTCTTTAATCGCATCTGCAATTGATTGAGGATCGTCGGGGTTGGCAAAACGCACCCAAGATTCATTTCCCAAAAATTCGCGGTAATTGGGGAAGTCACTGACAATAACAGGCAATGCACAGGCAGCATATTCATATATCTTATTGCAAGCAGTAACACAAGCTACTCGATCAAAATATTTGTTTTTATACATTCCAAATCCTACAGTTGCAGATAAAGTATGTAATTGTAAATCAATATACGGTATTTTCCCTAAATAACAAAAAAGCTGGGATATTTTCAGATCATTAACTAAATTATCGATTTCTTTGTGGTTATCATCATTTAAAAAACCAACAAATTTTATACAAAAATTATTTTCTATCAGGGTAGCGCCAGTAATAATTTCTTTCATGGCACTTCCATCTGAAATTGTGCCTCTATAAAAGAGGGTAACAGATTCCCAACGTTTAGGGATTACTGAATACCAATCTGTTTCCAGGTGAAAAATAGATTTTAGGGGAAAATTGGGGACAATGAGTGGCTGCTGCTTGATCTTTGTTACCTTTTGAAAAAAGGTAGCTCTATCTTTATCAGGAAAAACAATCATCGCAGCATGATGTATTAATTTTCTTTCAGCTCTTTGCAGCCATCCTGATAATGAAGATAGAGATGATAATCTATCAGATATTTCATGACTATGGTAGATAAGCGGAATTTTTTTTGTGATGAATAGGGAAGAAAAATAAGCTGCTACATAAGCAAAAGTGTCATAAGCATAAATTAGAGATACATCTTTTAGCAGTTGATGTGCTTGGATCATAAAATTAGCATATTCCCTGATCTTTGCCCCAGAAGAAATTTGCTCTCTTTCCCGGACTGATGTATAGTCACCTAGACGATGTACCGTAACATTAGATGGATATTGCCAATTTGGAGTTTCTTGATTACGACCGATTAAAACTATATCAAAATGTTCTGATAGTAAATGAACTGCATTGATAGTTGGTGGATAGTAGTCCGGGTTTGCGTAGACTAACATCGCAATTTTTTGTCTGGTCATAACTATACTTTTTCTAAAATGAACATTAATTCATGAAGATGTGCAGATTGTTTAAGTTTAACTCTTAATTTTTGCCATATATTGTAACTCCAAATATCAGGCTGTAATAATTTATCAGCTATTGATAATTGACTTAATACTTGAAAATTCCTATATTTTTTTAAAGCTATGGGAAAACCTTGATACTCCAATAAAATAACCCTAAAACCTGATTTTTCAGCCAATTTTGAGAGAGTATTACTATCGAAATAACTTAGATGTTCCATATTCCTCTGTACCCCAATCCATTCTGCACCCCAATTATCAAAACAACCCATATCTGGGCAACTGCCTAAAAATATACCTCCATTGCAAAGAACTCGACTAACTTCCTTAAATAAATTAGATGGATCTGTTACGTGTTCAATTAAATCAAAAGCTGTAACAATATCAAAGTTTTGATCTGTACAGGGAAGGTTATCCGCAGAGACGTTTAAGATTTCTAAGTTATACTGATGGCGACCATAATCAGCAGCTTCATTACTGAATTCTACACCAACGACTTTACTAGTACCATACTGTCTTGCCAAAACTAACAATGCGCCGTCAGCACATCCTAAATCTAGGAGTTTTTTGTCTGATAAATCAACTTGATTTTTAAGAAACTTCCACCCTGTAACCTGCTCAGTTTCAATTCCTTTCTTTCTAGATTCAAAATAGTTTGTATTTTGATGAAAATCATGATTTCCAGAAAAGTATCCCTGTTGATAAAACCGATTGAGTTCCTCTGGTGATGGCTGAGGTTGAACAAAACGAAATGAACAAGACTGGCAGGAGACAATATCCAATCCATCTGGACGTGAGTAAATTGATTTATAATGCTCATATCCACATACGGGACATGGAATTTCTCGTAGTTGCGTTACTTCCCAATTCCAATACTTTTGTTGGTTTAAAAAAATCATCACTTTTAATGAGATGGAGATAGAAACAATATGAGACTTTTAATCAATAAATCCTCTTCCAGCATTTTATCCAAACTCAATAGCTGTTGCCATTTAGACGGATAAGCAGATCGAAATGCCAGTGCTTCAGGAGAGATAATTGCTATTGTATATACTCTATTAAAGTATTTTTCAACCTCTTGGATATATTCTCTAGGTCTTAAATAACTGAAAAGACCTTCACGGATATGTTTACGAATTTCAAAGTAGCTCTCATCTGAATTTGCCAAAGAACTTTGACGGTCAAAATCATCAACCCATTTAAAATAGTCTATTTGATTTAGTAAGAGATGATTAAATCCATTTTTCATTCCACCTACATCAGAAAAATGGTCTCCACTATAGGTATGCCAGAGAGGACCAAACCCAGATAAAACTATTCCATCAGGTTTAATTAAACGTTTCGTCTCTTTTAGGAGACTATCAAAGTCTCTTACGTGTTCCCAAACTGCAAATGAAGATATGATATCAAAAATTTGAGATTCGAGTTGAGTATGACAAAAATCTCCATTTATAAAATTGACTGATATATTTTGACATTGCTGGGAAATTTGATCCCAACCTTTCTCAAAGTTAAATAAATCCATCGCTACCACAGAAGAAACCCCCAGTTTATACCAATCCAAGGCTTCTTGTCCTAATCCACAACCTTGAATAAAGACAGAAGATTTTGCTAAGGGTACAAAATTTCTTAATCGTTGAATGAGAGATAAAAATCCCGAACCTTTTTCGCCAAACAATATTTGATCGATCTTAAAAGAAAGATTATATAGTTCTGGGTATGCCAGTAAATTAATGCTAGTTGTAATTTTACTTGAAACTGGGTAGATTACCTGGTCTAAGAGTTGGCGTTTAACGGTAAATTGGTTGCGATATGTGCTTGGATTAAAATTCAGGGGAGTATGATCAACTATTCTGTTCATTTTCTTACCTCTAATAGTTTTTTTATTTTTAGCTTTTCTGAAGTATATAGAACTTGATGAAAGATAACTATGCAAACCAGAAAAATTGTCATCACTAATAACAAATAATTAACAAGATGATTTACAGACAATAATGAAATCACCAAAGTATATGCAAAAAATATCACGGTAATCAATATTAATTTAACTAACAAAAAAATATCTTTGCTAGATAAATCACTCAGACTGGGTTTCAGGACAAATAAGAACCCAACAAATTGACCAATGGCTTGAGAGATTACTAATCCAAAAGCACTATAATGAGGTACTAAAACAAAAGCGGCTACAACCCAGCAGATGACTCCTATTAAGGAGCTATAAGCAATTCTCGCTGTTTTTCCCCCTACTACTAGATATTGAACTAATACTGATGTCACTCCAGTAAGTGCTGATATCCATAGGGAAAGCCAAGATAGAATTATTGATTGTTGATAAGTAGCTCCAAATAACAAATTAATCAGATCAGGTAAAATTAGACAAACTAAACCTGTCGGTACGATGAGTAAAATCCACACACCTCTGAGGTGTACTGATTTAAGATACTGATAGGATTCTTTTTCGTCTGCTGAACTGGCAGATAGGTATGATATTGCAGCAGGGGCGATCGCAGTGGGAATAAAGCCAATGAGAGCAGCCATACTTTGAGCAACTCGCAGATAACCCAACTGTTCTAAGCCTCCATATTGACTAACTAACCCCATTAAAGGTAAGCCAACTAAACTCCCCAGGAGAGTATTGCCCAAATAGTAAGGAAAGCCGAATTTAATGATAGACTGTAGCTCTTGCCAAAAATGATCACAGCGCAGACGAATTTCTCTGGACCGAAGTACAGGTTTAACTATGAGATAACTCCAAAGAATGCGGGCGATCGCTGCTAGAACCATTCCTAGCAAAGCACCACTTAAGCCCATCTGCCAAGCTAATAGAACTGTGAGGATACTGCTAAAAACTATTTCTAGGGATGAACGCAAGGCATAGGCACGAAATTCTTGCAAACTCGCTAGAAACAGCAACGGTACGTTGCTAAAGGGTTGTAAGGTGATTAAAATAGCTGTTAATCCTAACCAAGGTGTGATGGATGGTTGCCCTAACCAATGTTCTGCCAATGGTTCACGAAAGAACCATATCCCTAATCCAGTCATTGTACTGACAGAACAAATCAGAATTAATCCAACACCAAAAAGTCTTCCTACTGCCTCTATCCCAATCGTTTTATACTGAGCGCCATTTCGCTGTAGGGCAACTTCTACACCCAAACTACTGAATCCTTGACCTGATTGGGCTAAAGAGAACACAATATTGTAGATTCCCAGTCCTTGTGGACCCAAAAGCCTTGCTAAAAGTGGCAGTGCAATGAAACTTGCTAACTTAGAAACGATGCTAGCAATTGTGAGCCAAGCACTGCCTTTAATTAACTTGTTGATCGCACTCATCGTGTAGGAGGTAAACAGAGATATTCGTCGTACTCTAGGACTTCCACATTAGTTCCTTCGCGGTTAAATATTTGATAACCCCAACCTTTCAAAAGACTGACTATTTCTTGACAGTCTGCCGGAGTTTCCAACCAGAAGGGATGAACAGCCAATAGTAAAATAGGAGCAGACTGACTACTAAGAAGTTGAGTTGCACCTTTGAGGACTTTTAGTTCTGCCCCCTCAACATCTATTTTGACTAAATTAGGGGATTGCCCTTGTTTAGCTAATAATCCATCTAAACTAATTGCGGGTACAGTAATCTCTTTACTGATTTTAGGAGCATCTCCATTCACGGATTCAGAAAACATTAAAGAATTACAAGGGGATAAACCGTCATCTATGAGACTAAAAGTAATTGTTCCACCATCTTGATCACATACGGCTGCTTCCATGATGGTCACAATATTCTCGTTCTCGTTCAGTGTAATATGCCGTTTTAGCAAGGCTACATTACCGGGACTAGGCTCAACGGCGACTATCTTACCGCTTTTACTAATTATTCGCGCTGCTGGTAATGAAGTTAAACCAATATTGGCGCCGATATCCCAAAAAATATCACCCTGGTGCAACCACTCCCGCAACCACAACAAAATATGCGGCTCATAAATGTCAGTGAACACCGCTAAACTAGGAGCAAACTTATAAACCTGATCATTCACGCGTTTACGAATAAAGTTCTTACCGTTATCTTTTAAGAAGATAGAGTGGTAATAAGCCTGACAAAGAGAAATTAAACCATCAGCTTTTATCTTCGTTAAAAACGATTTGATAGAACGAGCAGTTGTGACTAGTGGTGTATCTAACATGATTTTTTATGTGTACTTAATTTTGGCAGACATGGTAAAATTTATCTAGTACAGGTTGGCGTAAATAACATGACCATTAAAAGCTCTAAAAATTTGATTGATTACAAGGATTGTCAATGGTTCATTCACTTACGCCTCACGGTACTAGGCTCTTATTTTGGCAAATGTATTGTTGAAAAATTTGATGTTTTACGGATTGACATAAAACACTTAAATTAATCTAGATTAATATTACTTATGGTATCTCATGATATCTCAGATATATTTGTTCATATTTCAACAAATTTGAGATGCTTAATCAAATTAAACTGTCCCCTCCAATCCATCCTAAGTCTCAGGCTTTGTAACCCATTTTCTGCAAAATTTAATCCTTCGATGTTGTGTAAAAAGTTCTGATCGAATTCATTAGAATTAACAAAGAATGCATTAACACCGTTTGTGTCTACTGTTACAAAATGGTATCCATACATTTGGAACATCTTTTTCCATCCAGATAATGAAACGCCATAATACAATTCTTTATGCTCTGGCAAAACAGCAAAATCGTTCTTATACTCTATCGTTAAATTCTGATCTGGTCCAAAAGCTGAATTATACTCTACTACAAAAATCTTGGGTCTAAATCCAATTTCCACAATTGCTTTAGCAACGTAGTAATCTATGCTGTCAATATCTAATGATAATACGTCAGGATCTTTATAAAGAGACATATTTTTAAGTGTTTCTATGTTTTCTTGATTTACAAACATTGGAACACAACTTATAAAATCTTTTGAACAGAGGTATGCAACATTAAGATCACATTCTTTTGAAGCTTTTTTATTGCCTTCAACCATAATTCCTCTGTACTTTTTTACTATTCCTAAGTACGAGGTGTTATTCTCAATTCCATCAGAAGAACCGATTTCAATAAAATAGCGATTGAGACTTTTACTTTGGGAAAGTAATACATCTATAATTCCATCTTCACCATTTTGACTGAAAGCTGAAAACTCCCAAGATCGAGGATCAGTTAAATCTATAGAGCGCGTATAACTCCCTAGAGCGCCGCGACTTAATGATATATTAATACGTCCCATAGCTCTCAATCTTTTTAAGAATCTAACAGCTTTATTTAACATCTAAGTTCTCCTTATATTTAGGATAGTAACTTTGAATACACATTAATAACTTTTTCGCCGTAGTCATCCCACGAAAGAGATATTTTTGCCTGTTTCAACGCATTATTACCCATTTCATCCCGTTTATCAGGATTTTCATAAAAGTATAAGATTTTCGCTTTTAGAGCTTCTACGTCTCGAATGGGTACACAAAAACCATCTACACCATCCCGCACAATATCCTCACCACCTGTATTAGTTGTGTGAATGACAGGCAGTCCACAGGCTATTGCTTGGGGCTGTACCATTGCCAGACCCTCTTCAATGGAAGCAATACAAAAAACAGAACATTGAGAATAAAACCAGCGCAACTGATTTTGTGGTTGTTTACCTTTAAGAATGATTTTGTCACTCTTATACTTAGCTAAAAATGGATTCATTTCTAAATCTACACTTCCCACTAACCATAACTCTGCATCAGGTAGATTTAATTCATAAAATGCCTGTAAGAGATACTGTACGCCTTTTCGTAAGGTGATACCACCACAGTGAATAACTCGGAAGGTTTGATCTTCCTTTGCGACAGGATAAAATTCAGACAGGGAAACACCGTAGGGAACATGAATTAGTTTTGATTCGGGGATTCCTTTTTCTAAAAAGGTTCGCTTCACAAAGAGACTAGGGACAGCAATGCGATCACATTCTTGATATGCTTGCAATTCCCGTTCGTACACACCTGGATGAGTGACTGTGAATTTTAATCCCCAACGCTCGTACTCTTCTTGAAGAATTTCTGTCTGGTACTGCATATGGCTACTACCACGCTCAACAATTGTTAAAGCTCCCAATTCCTTAGCACGACGGAAAGACCAGAGACAAGCACCTGACCAACCCACAAATATATCAAAATCTCTCTGTAGATTTTTAGTAACATTGCGGTCAAACCATTCTAACCAAAATAGCTGTAAGTTGCGATCGCTCTTCAACCAATTAGGTAGTTTAGACCAACCCCGCGATAATATTTCTAAATACAAAAGGGATTTTATATTATGACTATCTATACCAAATTCTGATGCTTTGTAAGTTGGATAGGTAGTAATGAGATGATTAAGAAAACCATTTTTATGAAGTTGTTGCGCCAAATTAAAAGCATGAAATCTGCCATACACTGCAATACTAACTTTCATAATTGGTAATCACTACGTAATTTTTGCAACTATTAACCAGATTTCCTACCCAATACAAGCAGACCGTGAGCAAACTTTTCTTTGGTTGTATTAGCTATAGGTATTAAACCCACATTCCGCACTTCAATTTGTAGTATACATACGAGTATCATAAGCAGCATCGCGTATTCAATATTAATACGTATATGTAGCAGAATATATACAGTTATGCTCTCCACATTGGCCTA
>NZ_PGEM01000040.1 GCF_002934005.1 Cuspidothrix issatschenkoi CHARLIE-1
CTAAAGATTGTAAATAAAGAAGTTCAGCATCATTGAATCGTCCTTGAGAATAATACAATAGTGCTAAATTATTAAGACTAGTAGCAACATCAGGATGATCATTACCTAGTTGGCGTTTTCTGATATCTAAAGATTGTAAATAAAGAGGTTCAGCATCATTGTATCGTCCTTGAGAATAATACAATGCTGCTAAATTATTAAGACTAGTAGCAACATCAGGATGATCATTACCTAGTTGGCGTTTATAGATATCTAAAGATTGTAAATAAAGAGGTTCAGCATCATTGTATCGTCCTTGAGAATAATACAAAAGTGCTAAATCATTAAGACTAGTAGCAACATCAGGATGATCATTACCTAGTTGGCGTTTTCTGATATCTAAAGATTGTAAATAAAGAGGTTCAGCATCATTGTATCGTCCTTGAGAATCATACAATCCTGCTAAATTATTAAGACTAGTAGCAACATCAGGATGATCATCACCTAGTTGGCGTTTTCTGATATCTAAAGATTGTAAATAAAGAGGTTCAGCATCATTGTATCGTCCTTGAGAATCATACAATCCTGCTAAATTATTAAGACTAGTAGCAACATCAGCTAAAACACAAGCAAGATGTTTAGTTTCTGGTTTTAATTCCTCCCAACTTAAATCAAATGCAGCTTGTAAACCTCTTTTTGCTTGCATTCCTCCCGGTACTTGTTCTGGTGACAGTGAAGGATGTTTAACTCTCTCTCGCAATTTATCACCCATTACTAACAGTGATAAATCCTGAGAATCTTCATCATCTAAATAATATCCTACCAATTCTAAAGCTAAAGGCAAATATCCCAACTCATAACAAAGTAGTTTAGCTGCTTCTGGTTCTGCATCAATTCTTTTTTGTCCAATAATTGCAGCTAATAAATCTACTGCTGCTGCTTCTGACAAAACTTGTAATTCTAACTTTTTGGCAATGCGTTTATCTGGTGTTTCCCGCGAAGTCATCAATACTCGCAGAGAAACTAAATCCTTTGGTGGTAAATAGGATTCGATATCTTTATTTAAACTAGATATATCATCAAAAATCAATAATACATTTTCTGTTTGATATTTCCATTGTTGCCAACAAGCCTTTACCATTTGTAGAGTAGATAAATTTGCTGGTAAATCTGCTTTAAATCTCCATTTAGTCAAAGCGATAATTTCCCCAGCCATATTTTCCCTATCCCTGACATCAATATAATAGACTCCACCGGTAAATAATGATGTACATTCTGGTAGATTTGCATATTCTCGCACCAGTCCAGTTTTACCAATTCCTCCCATTCCAGAAACAACACAAACGTTTTTACCACTTTGCAATAATTGATGGAGTTCTTTTAATTCCTCTTCCCGTCCAAACAGTCCACCTTCGCGGGGTTGGGGTGGTTTGAAAGGGTTTCCTTCTAGTTGTTTCGGTTGAGAGTAAATATTTTGATAAATATCACCTGTCGTCAGATTACCTCCGACATTAACATTATTCAAGATAGATTGATTAATTTGTGGTTGTTCACTCATATAGAATCTTCCAAAATTAGTGTCAGTGCCTGATTAATAATTGTGTTACGATCTATCATCGTGGCAATTTCATCTGCTTCATATCTACCTTCAAAAGCTTCTAATGATGCTTGATCTAAAGCAGATTGATAAGCATCTTCTAGGGTTTCTTGTAATTCTGTTTCTGTTAAATAATTTCCGTTTGCTTTCCGTCGCTTATTGGTACGTTGAATTTGACGTACAGAATTACGAATTGATATCTCCCATGATCTTGTTGTTCGTTTCTCCGCTTGCTGTTTAATCAAATGTAGTAATAAAATAATGCCAAAGCTAATAATTTTGTTTAGCTTATCATCCTTACTCATCTCCGTCATTTCCTCCACTAGCAGCAATGCGTCTGCAATATTGCCACTAATTAATAAATTTTTAAGTTCTAATAATTCTTCCATAACTTATCCCTCTTGACTTAAATCACCTAAATCAATATCACCTGTTACCTTGACATTTTTTAACATTGTTTGTTCTACAAATTCAGGATGAAGGGTTGCTTTTTGTTGCATTGACTTTGCTTTCAGATTAGTCGCTTCAATATCAGTTGCCATTACTTGTACAATTGTACCTGCTTTCACTGCTTGTTTTATTGCTTGTAATTTGTCCCGGAAGGTACTATTATTTTCTACATCAGCAGTATCAACCAATTCCGCAAAAATCGGATCATCAGGAATTTGTTGTAAAACTTCTGGCTTGAGAGATAATACCTCTAGATTACTTGCTTCTAAAGCTGCTGCTGTGTCTGGGGAATGTTTGCGAATAATAGCAATTGCTTTACCAACCTTTTGCATTAAAACATCACTAAAATTTTCACCCTGTTTCTGTAACACTCCCGTGAGAAATATGGTAGTAATGGCAGTGGCTAAAGTGATAGGATCCATAAAACTATTCCTCAAGATAGTTGAATATACCTATTATCGTCATCATTCCAGGGAATAATCAACTAAGCTGTTAGTCCCCGATTCCCCGTTATGGTAGTGTAATCCGAATCATAATTTACAGGTATTCCTTACCTCACAAAAGACATATATCACAGAAAATAGATTTTCATTAATTATCTGCAAGCAAGTAAAACAGACGGATAACTATGCTAGAACAAGGTACTATCAGTATTCATACTGAGAATATTTTCCCAATTATTAAGAAGTCTCTTTATTCAGATCATCAAATCTTCCTGCGGGAACTGGTATCCAACGCCGTAGACGCGATCCAAAAAATCAAAATGGTGTCCCGCGCTGGGGAGTACAATGGGGAAGTTGGCGAACCAGAAATTACAATTGCCATTGATAAAGATAATAAAACCCTCTCTATCTCCGATAATGGTATCGGGATGACCGCAGAGGAAGTGAAAAAATACATCAACCAAGTTGCTTTCTCTAGTGCGGAAGAGTTTATTCACAAATATGAAGGCAAAGCTGACCAACCAATTATTGGACATTTTGGTTTGGGGTTCTATTCCTCCTTCATGGTGGCGAAAAAAGTAGAAATTGATACCCTTTCCTATAAAGAAGGTTCTCAAGCAGTTCACTGGAGTTGTGACGGTTCACCAGCATTTACTTTAGATGAATCTTCTCGCACTACTCGCGGTACTACTATTATCCTCACATTAATGCCAGATGAGGAAGAATATTTAGAAGCTGCGAGAATTAAGAATTTAGTTAAAACCTACTGTGATTTTATACCTGTTCCCATCAAATTAGATGGGGAAGTGTTGAATAAACAAAAAGCGCCTTGGCGAGAATCTTCTAACAATTTAACCAAAGAAGATTATTTAGAATTTTACCGCTATCTCTATCCTTTTCAAGAAGAACCTTTGTTATGGGTACATCTAAATACAGATTATCCATTTATTATTAACGGGATTTTGTATTTCCCGAAAATGCGTCCTGATGTAGATGTCACCAAAGGACAAACAAAGTTATTCTGCAATCAGGTTTTTGTGAGTGATAACTGTGATGAAATCATTCCCCAGTTTTTAATGCCCATGCGGGGGGTAATTGACAGTACAGATATTCCTTTGAACGTTTCCCGTAGTGCGTTACAAGGCGATCGCACCGTTAAGAAAATAGGAGATTATATCGCCAAAAAAGTCGGTGATAGACTCAAAGAACTATACCGGGATAACCGTGAACACTACATTAGTGCATGGAAAGATTTAGGCACTTTCGTTAAATTTGGCGTTCTCAACGACGAGAAATTTAAAAAACAAGTTGAAGACATTCTCATATTCCGCAGTAGCGCCAAATTAAACACCCAACCCACAGAAACACCAGCAGTTGAAGTCCAATCTTCAGAAGGTGACGCTTGGGAAGATGTCACCCCAGCAAACACCAGCAGCACACCTTACACCACCATCAAAGAATATTTAGAACGCAACAAAGAACGCCAGGAAAATAAAGTATTTTACAGCACAGATGAAGCCAGTCAAGCTACTTATGTGGAACTGCATAAAAATCAAGGTTTAGAAGTTCTATTTATGGACTCCTTCATTGATACCCACTTTATTAACTTCCTAGAAAGAGAATATCAGGATGTTAAATTTACACGGGTAGATTCTGACCTTGATAATACATTGTTAGATGATAAATCTAGCGAAATTGTTGACCCCACCACCAATAAAACCAAGAGTGAAACCATCAAAGAATTATTTGAAAAATCACTCAACAAACCCAGAGTTACCATTCGTACCGAATCCTTAAAATCAGACGACCCCCAAGGAACACCACCAGCAATGGTATTATTGCCAGAAATCCTTCGTCGTATGCGGGAAATGAACGCCATGATGCAGCAGCAAAATGTAGAATTTCCTGAAGAACATATTTTAATCGTCAATACTGCCCATCCTTTAATTCAAAACCTAGCCAGTTTGAATCAAGGTAGTATTATTCAAGGTGATGGTGAGTCACCCACAGGACAATTAGCAAGAATGATTTGTCAGCACGTCTATGATTTAGCACTGATGTCTCAAAAAGGCTTTGATGCAGATGGTATGAAATCCTTTGTTGAACGTTCTAATGATGTGTTAACCAAGCTCACAGAACAAGCGAGTAAGTAAGATCCAGATCCCCCTAAATCCTTAAAAAGGGGGATTTTTAATAATTAGGACTTCCGCAAAATTATCCTCAAACTCTTATTCCTCTGTGTCCTCTGCGTCCTCTGCGGTTCGTTATTCCCTAACCAGTAAACCAAAAAGTTTTTTCCT
>NZ_PGEM01000005.1 GCF_002934005.1 Cuspidothrix issatschenkoi CHARLIE-1
TCTATTGGTCTGACATTCCCTCCAAGGGCAGAAGTCCTGATTCCCAAGACCCAAATCTTTCTCTTGTGACACTTACCTACTAGCTTGGTTTTCGCTTACGGCATTGGTGGTCAAGATTCTACAACTTTATCACGAAATTTTGGGAATTCTTCATCCATCTCATAGATAATATTTACAAAAAACCTCAAATGTTCTTTGCCCTTACAAGGTCCTACACCTCGTATTAGTTGAGAACGATTTCGGTTTTTCCCGCCTTATATCCCACCACTGAATTTGGTACTCCAAATTCAGTGGGGGACTTACGGCGAATAGTTAAATCTTGATTTAATTTATACTCATTTATTTTTGTTCAGCATTGAAAGTATAAAATTGATTCAATGCTCCGACGGTTTCAAATTTGTAACCAGGAATTACAGAATCCAGTTTAATTTCCGTGCGATAAATACTAAAGATGAGATAATCTTGGCGATTGGTTGTAGTGGTAATCAATTCTTTGAGATGTGGCATGGCAGATTGAAGCATGCCCTCACAATTGACTTTAATTAGTTTTTCCAAGAAACTTGGCGTTTTATTGCACACATCTGTTTTTAAATATGTCGTCACTTTGTCGAGTGCATATTCTTCATACTTAGTCTGATTTGGGTTGGTTTTGGTCAAAATTGCTCCTAAAATGCTAACACTCGCAGCACCTACACATATCAGCATAGTTAAAGGTTTCATATCTAGCCCCATCCGGTGTAGTTGTTAGTTTTTAAAAGACTACCAAGAAAATTATCTAATTTCTAGCAAAAAACCTTGATCTTTTTTTTAAAGTTGTGCTATACTTGCAAAGTAAGTTAAATGGCGAGCGTAGCCAAGTGGTTAAGGCAGTGGTTTGTGGTACCACCATCCGTGGGTTCAAGTCCCATCGTTCGCCCTTTATTAAGTCAAACATTTTACAAATTTCACCAAAATAATTGGTGATTTTTTTATGAGTTCAGGATTTCAGAATAAAGAAGATGTTTGTTTTATCTTCCCTGTTCGTTGTTATATCAAGTTTTCTGTATCCTGAATCCCTATTTATGAGTTATGCTAATAGCGGGCAATAAGCCCGCACTATCAGGATGAAAATTTGCTACTAACCTATCAATTTCTGCCAACTCATTGTCCCAACAATACCATCAGCAGTTAACCCATTTTGTTGTTGAAATTTTTTGATTGCTGCTTGAGTTTTTGGTCCATAAATCCCATCGGGTTGAGAACCTATACGATATTGTAAATATTTGATAATTACACCACTGGTATGAGTGCCTTGAACCACTCGTTTAGCCAAAATTTGATTGATAGCATCCCAGGTAGTATTACTTGCCATTCCTGTTGGTAAAATGCCGACAATTCTCTGGAATTTTTCCGTTGCAGAAGATGTAGCTGGTCCCATACCATTATCTTCTGCTAAGGGTCTATTATTTTTATCAGTAATTTTCAGCCGATTTAAAGCCCGTTGTAGTCTCAAAATGCTCTTATCTTTATTACCTTCTTCATCTATAACAGTATTAACAGGCACAATAGGTACAGGAATTGGTATGCTAGGAGTAGGGTTAGGAGTGGAAGTATTTGATACTTTACCTGTTAAACCAGCAACTATGGCGTTAGCCATTGCTTCACTATCATATAGTTGCATATCTTTGGCTGAATCAATGAAGCAACCTTCTATGAGAATTCCAGGCATATTTGTTCTTCTGAGAACATAAAGGTGTGAACCACTTTTAACCCCACGATTAAAAAAGCCTAACTTAACAATTTCATCTAATACCTTTTGGGCGACTTTTCTGCCAGCATCACTAATAGCAAATACTTCTGTCCCATTAGCTTGTCCATTAAAAGCATTAAAATGAATAGATACAAAAAAATCTACTCTGTTATTATTGGCTTTCTCGCAACGCCTGCCTAAAGATTGATTTACTGTCCTAGCACTATTCGGTTTACATGGTATTACTGTATGTCCTAAACTTTCTAATTTGGCTATAATCTTATTCCCTAACTCCATTGTTAACTTATCTTCTGATTTAATGCCGTTTGCACCACTATCAGGAGGGCAGTTATGACCAATATCAATCCCAAATTTCATCGTTATCTCCTTAATTGACTTGGTAAGTATTCCAGTAGTTTACTACTTGTTAATATAATTCCCAAAAGCACCAATCTTAATTCTAATCTCTAGGTAGAGATTCTCCCATTAATCCCTAACAATGTTTAAGATCAAGGTAAAGAAATATTTCATAGCAAAAGCACAATGAAACGTATCGTCCTAATTGCTGGGTTTGAGTCTTTTAATGCCCAATTGTACCGAGAAGCGGCTTTTTTGGCTAGTTCTCGCTGTCCTGAGTTGGATATTCGCGTTTTTAGCGATCGCAATATTACCACCAACCCCGATGAAGTACAAGCGGCACTTAAAGATGCTGATGTATTTTTCGGTAGTTTAATTTTCGACTATGACCAGATTTTATGGTTAAGGGAACATATCGCCAGTATTCCCATTCGGCTTATATTTGAATCAGCCCTAGAATTAATGAGTTTAACCAAAATAGGCGCGTTTTCTATTGGTGATAAACCTACAGGAATGCCAAAACCCGTTAAATTCATTCTTGACAAATTCAGCAACGGTAAAGAGGAGGACAAACTTGCTGGTTATATCAGTTTCTTAAAAATTGGCCCCAAGTTGTTAAAATTTGTCCCAGTGCAAAAAGTCCAAGACCTCCGCAACTGGTTAATTATTTACGGTTATTGGAACGCCGGTGGCACAGAAAACGTAGCCGCTTTATTTTGGACACTGGCGGAAAAATACTTAAATTTAAAAGTTGGTGATATTCCTGCACCCATCGAAACCCCTAACATGGGTTTATTACATCCCGACTATCCAGGGTTTTTTACATCACCAAAAGCATATCTTGAATGGTATCAAAGAAGGGAACACTTCGGCAAGCTCAGTGGATCACAGGGAAAAAAGAATTTACCAGTTATCGGAATTTTACTTTATCGAAAGCACGTTATTACAAAACAGAATTACATACCGCAATTAATTAGAAAATTTGAAAACTCAGGTTTAATACCCTTACCAATTTTTATTAACGGAGTTGAAGGTCATGTTGCTGTGCGTGACTGGATGACAACCGACTATGAAACCCAACAAAGAAAACAAGGAAATATAGAAACTCCTTCCCTTTCTTCCGAAGCAGTAAAAGTTGATGCGATAATTTCTACAATAGGTTTTCCTCTGGTTGGTGGCCCTGCGGGTTCAATGGAAGCAGGACGACAAATTGAAGTTGCTAAACGCATTCTCACAGCTAAAAATATCCCTTATATTGTTGCTGCACCTTTATTAATTCAAGATATTTATTCCTGGACTCGTCAAGGAATTGGCGGTTTACAAAGTGTGGTTTTATATGCACTTCCTGAATTAGATGGGGCAATTGATACCATTCCTCTAGGTGGTTTAGTTGGAGAAAATATTTATTTAGTTCCTGAAAGGGTACAGCGTTTAATTGATAGAGTTAAAAACTGGGTTTCATTAAAACAAAAACAAGCAGCAGGAAGAAAAGTTGCCATCATTTTATATGGGTTTCCTCCCGGCTATGGTGCGGTAGGAACGGCTGCATTATTAAATGTTCCCCGCAGTTTAATTAAATTACTTCATGCACTTAAAGACCAGGGTTATAATGTCGGCGAAATTCCCGAAGATGGAGAAGAATTAATTCGCCAAATTAAAGAAGCAGATGAAATTAATCCCACCCTTAACACAACCATCATATCCCCCCGCATTTACGGGGGTTCTACAGTCAATGCCAGAACCTTAGAAAAATGGTTAGGATATCTCAATACAACCCGTATTGAAAAACAATGGAAATATCTCACAGGTAGCGGTATTAAAACCTATGGCGATGAATTTAATATTGGTGGTGTGCAATTAGGAAATATTTGGATTGGTGTCCAGCCGCCGTTGGGTATACAAGGCGACCCGATGCGGTTAATGTTTGAACGAGATTTAACCCCCCATCCCCAATATGCTGCTTATTATAAATGGTTGCAAAATGATTTTCAAGCTGATGCAATTATTCATTTTGGAATGCACGGAACGGTTGAATGGTTGCCAGGTTCACCTTTAGGAAATACTGGTTATTCTTGGTCGGATATTTTGTTGGGAAATCTGCCCAACTTATATATATACGCTGCTAATAATCCTTCAGAATCAATTTTAGCCAAACGTCGCGGTTATGGGGTGTTAATTTCTCATAATGTGCCGCCCTATGGTCGCGCTGGTTTATATAAGGAGTTGGTGAATTTACGCGATTTAATTGCCGAATATCGGGAAGATCCAGAAAAAAATTATCTGTTAAAGGAAGGAATTTGTAAGAAGATTCTTGATACTGGTTTGGAAATAGATTGTCCTTTTGATGATGCCAAAAAGCTGGGTATTCCATTCACACCGGAAAATGTGAGAATGTTCAGTAATCATGCTTTTGATCATTATTTGGTAAAGTTATATGAGTATCTGCAAGTTCTCGAAAATCGTCTTTTTTCTTCTGGGCTGCACGTTTTAGGGGAAGCACCAAATGAGGAGGAGTTAACTGGTTATTTGGATGCCTATTTTGGAGGAGAGAATGAACCACGAAGGGACGAAGAACACGAGGAAGGAAGAGAAGAAGAAAGAAAGGAAATTACAGGTTTATTAAATCAGTCTACTGATGAGTTAACGAATCTTTTACGGGGTTTAAATGGTGAGTTTATTCCTCCTGCACCTGGTGGAGATTTGTTAAGAGATGGTGCGGGTGTGTTACCAACTGGTAGGAATATTCACGCTTTAGATCCCTATAGAATGCCTTCTCCTGCTGCTTATGAAAGAGGTAGGGAAATTGCTAGGAAAATTATTGATCAGCATTTGGCAGAACATCATAAATATCCTGAAACTGTGGCGGTTTTATTGTGGGGTTTGGATGCTATTAAAACTAAGGGTGAATCTTTAGGAATTCTTTTGGAGTTGGTTGGTGCTGAACCTGTGAAGGAGGGAACGGGACGCATTGTTAGATATGATTTAATTCCCTTGGAAAAGGTGGGACATCCGCGCATTGATGTGTTAGGAAATCTATCGGGTATTTTCCGTGATAGTTTTGTAAATATCATTGAATTATTAGATGATTTATTTCAACGTACTGCTGATGCTGATGAACCAGAAGAAATGAATTTCATTAGAAAACACGCTTTAATTTTAAAAGCGCAAGGTGTAGAAAATTCTTCAGCGAGATTGTTTTCTAACCCCTCTGGTGATTTTGGTTCTTTGGTTAATGATAGGGTGGTTGATGGTAACTGGGAAAATGGCGATGAGTTGGGTAAAACTTGGGAAACTCGCAATGTGTTTAGTTATGGTAGAAATGATAAAGGACAAGCTAGACCGGAAGTTTTGCAGACTTTATTAAAAACAAGCGATCGCATTGTTCAAGAAATAGATTCAGTAGAATATGGTTTAACTGATATTCAGGAATATTATGCCAATACCGGAGGTTTGAAAAAAGCCGCAGAACAGCAAAGTGGGAAAAAAGTTACAGCTAGTTTTGTAGAGAGTTTTTCTAAAGATACCACTCCCAGAAATTTAGATGATTTATTACGAATGGAGTACAGAACTAAGTTATTAAATCCTAAATGGGCTGACGCAATGGCTAACCAAGGTTCTGGCGGTGCTTTTGAAATTTCTCAACGCATGACGGCGTTAATTGGTTGGGGTGGTACTGCTGATTTTCAAGATGATTGGGTTTATGATCAAGCGGCAGAAACCTATGCTTTAGATCCAGAAATGGCGGAAAAGTTACGCAAAGCAAACCCTGAAGCTTTTAGAAATATTTTGGGGAGAATGTTAGAAGCATCGGGACGTGGTTTATGGCAAGCTGATAACGAGAAGTTAGATAAATTGCGTCAATTATATGAATTGAGTGATGAGGAATTGGAAGGTGTGACAGTTTAATCCTAGGGTGCGTTAGCGACAGCGTAACGCACCACATCTCAACTGATATTTTAAAATAATTCTATAATACAATCTTTCAATATCTCAATCAAGTCTTCTTTACTAACTTTATTATCAGCAACCTGCATTGTTAATTGATATGCTTCTTCTGGTGTCATGTTCAGTTCATAATCATTCAAGTTCAAGAATGTCACCATCACATCAAAAGCAGTGCGTTTATTTCCATCTATAAAAGCATGATTATTAGTAATGTGAAATAAATATGCTGCTGCTTGTTCAACAATAGTAGGATGTAATAATTCACCCCCAAAACTTGCTTGAGGTTGATAAATAGCAGAATCTAATAAACCTTCATCGCGGATACCATCTGATCCACCATATAAGTTAATTTGCTTTTTATGTATGCTTAATACATCTTCTTTATCAATAAATTTAGGACTATGCAAGTTTTCTATACACATAATCCCATTTTTTGGTAGATGCTAAAGAAATTAACATAGCTTCTGATTCTTGGGGTGTTATATCTCCTAAATTAAAAGCATTAATTTCTTCTTCCGTTAATGCGTTAACTCGTAAGCTTGCTTTGATTAAGGTTTGTAATAGGTGTTTTTGAGTTTCCAATAAAATGTATAAAACGTATTTTTCAACGGTTTTATCGCCTCCAAATTCATCCTCATTTTTGGTTAATTGATATATATCAATCCATTGTATAGTCTGTTTTTTTATGGTTTCTATCTTGAATACTCGGATGAAAAAATCCCAATATTTCTCAACAATTTCTTTTTCTAAGAAATTGTACCTAACGAATGCTAGAGGTACTACTTGACCCTGTGTTCCTTTTTCTATAAAAATTTCACACAACTTTATACTCCTAAGAAATTTTTCACGGAATTGTCTAAACTCTTCCGTAAGCTGACTCAGAGATACTTGTCTGCTATTAGATAACTCAATCATATCCGCCACTGCTTCATCTTGCGGGTTTGCATCATTTAAGCATCTTTCCAGGACTTCTATCCTTTCCTGAATGCTATTAATCATCTCTTGTGGGAATGTAAAGCTGTATACCATTTCTTATGTACCTGACTGGTTATATTACCTGCTTTCCTAAAACTATTTTAAATCAAAAACACATAAGTAGGTTAGCACTAAAAATTGTCGTTGGGGCAAGGGATTTTTCGATTCACCTACTTAATCTTAAGTCCTAAAATAAGTATTTTGATAAAATTACCAATAAAACTGCTATAATAAAACTCAAAAATCTTGACCAACTACATTAAATATATGATCGCTAATCATGATATTTACATCACTCCCGAACAATATTTAGCACTAGAAGAAAAAAGCCCAGTCAAACATGAATACATCAACGGTTACATCTACGCAATGGCTGGTGCTTCCGATCCCCATATTACAGTAACAGGTAATATTTTCACTCTCATTCGGAATCACATTCGCGGTAGTGGGTGGCGAGTTTTTTTTACTGACATGAAAAGCAGAATAGAAGCAATAAATCGTTTTTACTATCCTGATGTGATGGTTACTTGTGATGAAAGAGATAAAGGATTATTAAATTATAAAAAATTCCCCTGTTTAATCATTGAAATTTTATCAGATTCTACAGAAGCGTTTGATAGAGGTGATAAATTTGCAGATTATCAAAATATAGAAACTTTACAAGAATATGTTTTAATTGATGTTAAAAAACCTAAAGTAGATTGTTTCCGGCGTAATGATCAAGGGTTATGGGTATTACAATCTTATACAGAATCATCTTTTGAGTTCCAAAGTATTAATTTTCAGGGAAATATGGATGATTTATATGAAGATGTAACTTTTTTATAGCAGTGAAGTATTTTTATCTAAAGTCACTCTTTCAGGCTGATTTTGATATTTACCTACTACAAAAATTGGGGCTTTCATAATCCGCCAATTAAACGCTAAAAAAGCACCCGTATCAACAATAATCATAATCTATCTTCTTCTTGTTTAGCCCTAAGATAATCAGCCATTTTAGTTTTATAATTAAGCGACAGATCAGCATCACCATTAAAACATCCAACTAAACCAAGTTCTTGAAATATTTTTAATGGTGCCTTATTAGTAGTGTTAATTTGGTTGTAATATTGCTCAATAGCTTGTTTAATCGCCGCGCTCAAGTCTTGATTTGTTTGTTCCTGAATATACGCAAGTTTTTGAACAGCCTCATCATCAAGTTGAATTTCCAACTGCATAATCTTACCTCATCGGTTGATAATTTGACTGAAAAAATTAGAGAGTGTTTGGTTAGTTGATGAAAGTTAAAAAAACTGTCGTTTTCGCGTAACTACAATCTACCTACTATATTTACACTACCACCAGCAGTTAAAACTTGTTTTGCAGTTAATTGTAAACTGGGGAAAAGAGAAGAAATAAGTAGATCATCATGTTGAAACAACTGCTTTTGATACTCATCTTCAATTAACTTACAAATAGTAATAGTTGGCCGCTTAACTTTACCAATATATTCTCTACCACCTAAACCCAAATAATCTATAATCCAATATTCAGGTACACCTAATAAAGCATAATCTTCAACCTTGCGAGCATAATCATTTTGCCAGTTTGTACTCACAACTTCCGCAATTAATTTAATTAATTTTCCTGATGTAATTACAGGTTCTTGTTGCCATAAAGGCTCATTGATTAATTGAGTTTGATCCAGTACAATCACATCAGGACGAAAAGCCGTATTAGTTCCCAAAAGTTTAACCAAACAGCGAGAAGGCGTAAAATATGGTAAATCTTGATGATCAATTTCTACATTTAGTTTACGACTGGTAAAAGCTGATATTTGTTCATGTAGTCCCGTGGGTTCCATCTCGATTAATTCCCCATCAATTAATTCATAATGATTATTGTCACCATATTGAGTAATAAACTCATTCACAGTGATTAGTTTTGGTGCTGCTTGTACCATGATGATTTTTCCTCATCTTCTAACTTGTTAAACTTGAAATTCTCAGATACCCGACTTCTCAAAGAAGTCGGGGATCTTTTAAATATAATTCAAATTCCTCAAAAAATCATTTAACTCTTGTAACGTCTCCTCCCGTTCTCGTTCCACCATCGTAGCAGCAACCGCGTATTTATCCCAAAAATTCTCAAACACAAAAATAACCATTCTTCTAACAGCATTTAAAGACCTCTCTAACTGTTCCGCAAGTAAATCATAATGATTTTTTCTTTAATCTTTTTCACCCTTGCGGTTAGTTCATCCTTCATACTCTAATAATTCCTGTGCTGTTTCCACTAAAGACTCAATCTCAGCATCCTTTTGAGCGATATCACTTTCTAACTGGTCAGTTTCTGCTGCTTCACCTTGAAAAAATGCCTTAGTTCTTTTATACTTTAGCTAAAGTCACTCTTTCAGGCTGATTTTGATATTTACCTACTCTATCTGCATAGGTAGTTTGACATGGTTCTCCTTCTAAAAACAATAATTGTACAACTCCTTCATTGGCATAAATTCTACAATCAGCACTTGATGAATTACTAAATTCCAGGGTAAGTGCGCCATTCCACGAAGCCTCCGCCGGTGTGATATTTGCTATCAAACCAACACGGGCATAAGTGCTTTTTCCCAAACAAATTGCAGTTACATTAGGAGGCATTTGTAATTTTTCTAATGCTACTCCTAGTCCATAAGAATGTGCAGGAATAATAAAAAAATCTCCATCTTCATCATGTTGTAAATCAACAGATTCTAGATTTTTGGGATTAAATTTTTTAGGATTAACAACTGTTCCAGGAATATGTTTAAATACTAAAAATTCTTTAGGTGATAACCGTATATCATAACCATAGGAAGATAAACCATAACTCAATGCAGGTACTTCTGCGCCAGATTCTAAACTGATAGTGCGAAGTAAACTAGGTTCAAATGGTTCAATCATTCCTTTCTTTGCTTGTTCAATTATCCACTTGTCATTCTTCAACATTTGATAGTTACCTTTTTACTAGACTTTATTTGATGTTACTTAAATTCCCAAGCCTGTTATCCTAGCATGATGAAGGATACCAATTTCTCAAAAATGATCCAAAATTTTTATTCGATTTGATCAGGACTTACGCAAAACACCACGAAAGTAGGGGTAATTCATGAATTACCCCTACGAAAGAATCAGGTTTTTGATTGCTTTGTGCGTAAGTCCTATTGATATTGGCAAAATTTTAATTAGTAGGGTGGGCAATGCCCACCAAAAAATTGCTAATAATACAGATATAGCGGTATGCAGTTGAATGAGATAGGAACTGAAGCTTAAAAATCATACAGGATAAGGTTTTGCCTCCTGCCTCCTGCCTCCTCACCTCTGCCTCCTACTATAGATTAATCATCGTGATCATCAAAAGGATCATCTAATTCTTGGCTAGGGGGTCCAAAAGATGTGTAAATTGCCATACCAGTAATAGCAACAAGTGCCGCGCAAAAGGAAATTCCCAGCACTGTAGCGGGTTCAAATTCCATAAATTTAGATACATATTATGAGAGTTATATTTATAGAATATTACAAAATTTAACTTAAATATCAGATCAGTAACTAGAGGAGGTGACAGGTGACAGGGAACAGGTGACAGTTGGCATAGGTGAAAGTCTCTATCTGTCTGAGTTTGATCCTATTTGACTAACCTAAAATATTCATTAAACCATCAGGTAATCTTGCCCCATTAGTAGACCGTAAATTATGTAGTTTTGTAAATGTAGGGAAAACCTTCACGAATATAGCTCAACAAATATCACAAACTGCGATAATTTAAGAAAAGCTTTTGGAGTAATCCGCGTACCGTGAGACAACCGGGAACTTATCCGCTAATGGATATAAAGCTTGGGTGGTTATTCGTGATTACGAGTAAACGCAAAGTGTTAAATCTGTAGCTAGGTTAATCTAACACAGATAAATACAATCCAAGAATCCCCAGTCTATTCAGGCTGAGGAATGTCTAAGAAAATTTAAAAAAAGCTTTGGCAACTGATCTTAGGTGAACTATGGCACAACGGACTAGGTTGGGAGATATTCTCAGACCCTTAAATGCTGAGTATGGTAAAGTATCTCCAGGTTGGGGAACAACACCTTTAATGGGTGCTTTTATGGGGTTATTTCTGGTATTTCTGTTAATTATTCTCCAAGTTTATAACAAGTCTCTGTTAATTCAGGATGTGCTTGTTGATTGGCGCAGTTTAGGTGGCTAATACCTATTTAGCAATAGCGCTAATATGAAAATTAGCTTCTACCCGGCTTGTCCGGGTTTTTTCTTTACAGGAGAGCAAAATGAATATATTTGGTATTGGTTTACCAGAAATGGCTGTAATTATGGTAGTGGCACTATTAATATTTGGACCCAAGAAATTACCAGAAATTGGCCGCAGTCTAGGGAAAACCATTCGCAGTTTTCAAGACGCTTCTAATGAATTTCAAACTGAATTTAAACGAGAAGCTGAACAGTTAAAAGAAACTGTCCAAACAACCGCCGAATTAGAAACAAAACACATTGAAGCTGGAAAACACCAGCAGGAAAACACACAAGGATGAAGGATGAAGAAGTAAAACCCAAGGCTTTGGTAATTCCCCAGCTAATTGTGGGACTAGGAAACCCAGAACCAAAATATGACCAAACTCGCCACAATATTGGCTTTGCAGCTATAGATAGTCTTGCTCATGCTTGGCAAATTTCTGTAGCTGAAAATCGTAAATTTCAAGGCGAGTTTGGCGAAGGTACTGCACCCGGTAACGGTAAAATCCGCTTACTTAAACCCTTAACCTATATGAATCGTTCCGGGCAAGCAGTACAAGCTGTAACCAGTTGGTATAAATTACCTCCCGAATCAGTATTAGTTATTTACGATGATTTGGATTTACCCTTGGGAAAAACTCGTTTACGCTTATCTGGTTCTGCGGGTGGACATAACGGCATGAAAAGCATTATTTCCCACCTCAATAGCCAAAACTTCCCCAGATTACGAATTGGTATCGGTAAACCCAAAAGTGCAATAGATGGGGATAATTCCCATACCGTTTCTCATGTTTTAGGACGATTTTCTGCGGCTGAAAATAAAGTCATATCCCAAGTTTTAGACTTTATGGTTGACTGTGTAGAATTTAGTTTTAAACAAGGGGTAGAAAAGGCGATGAATCGTTGTAATACCCAGAACTTTTCAGATGTTGAGTCTTGAGCAAAAAAGTAAGGATTCAGGATAGAAAATACTCTAAGTCAGGAAAATCAAGGCTTTTGGAGTAAGTTATGATGATTTTTAAGAAAATATCACTTGCCTGTATTCCTGATTTTATAAGCATTCTGACTCGGTGAATCCTGACTCGGTGAATTCTTACGCAAAAAAAGGCGGGTAAACTCCGCCCTCAGATATTACAACTGTTTGCAAAGGTATGAGGTACACATTTTGCGGGCAGGATGCCCGCACCACAAAAGTTTGATTATGGTTGTACCTCATTTGAATGAAATATGCTGTAACGCTTTGTAATAGGTTGTGAAATTTCTAATTGGTAATTAAGAAAGTTGGAACAAGAAAGTAACTAAATCACCCTTACCTAAGCTGATGCGATCCCCCGGACGGAGGCGGTGTCTATTTCCTGGTAAGAGAGGCAAATTATTGATGTAAGTACCATTGGAACTACCCACATCTTCTACATAACAAGAATCACCTTCAATGCGAATATCTGCATGAATCCGAGACACAATCTCAGAATTAGCAAATCCAGAAACATCTATATCTGGAGGAATGCGATCATTAGGTTTACCAATATGAATTACCGATAGATTTTGTGGTAATTCTATTTCTTGACTAGCTTGAACATGGAATAACCGAGCTACTAATTGCTGTAATTGGGTTTTAGAAATATTGGCTGGTGCAGGGGGTTTTGGTGGTTCAGGAATTGTCATCGGATCGATCTGCTGTACATAGGCAGGAGGAATATAAACTTCCTCTTCCTGTGCTACGGGTGGAGGTGTGAGTGCTTCGGGAATATAAATTTCTGGTTCTGGTGCTGTTGGTGGAGATGTGAGTGTAGCGGGAATGTAAACTTCCTGTGCTGCTGCTGGAGGTGAAGGAATATAAACCTCTGGTTCTGACGTTACAGGTGCAGGTATAGCGGGAACATAAACAGCTTGTTCCTGTACTACCGCCGGTGGTGTGGATGGGGCAACTATAGCTGTTGGTGGTAGGTTAGGTGTGGCAATTCCTAAAGCATCTGGCTTTAACAGTTCCATGATAGGCTCAGGAGTTACCAAGGCCACTGGTTGTACAGGATTAGGGGCAATGGTGCCGGTGGCTGTGGTTGCTGCTACAGCATTAGCGTGAAAATTAAGGTTATAGCCGCACTGACCACAGAAAGCGGCATCGGATTGTACAGTTGCCCCACAATTAGGACATTTAGCTGTAGCGGGTAACGGCGTATAGCAAGCTTCACATTGAACAGCACCGTCTGGATTGGGATGATTGCAATTAGGGCAGACGATCATGGATTTAAGCCTTAGTGAAGGTCGTTGTAAAAATATGACAGCATAAGTACAAATGTAACTTTAGCTTTCTTCCGATGCTAACAATTACTTAGATTGAGAATACAGCAGATTGTAAGTCAAGGAGGCTTCCGTGAGCGTCAGCCGATAGCATAGCGTGGTGTTAGCCATACCACTGCCTATAATTAGGGTTTAAGTTCTAAACCGGCGGCTGCGTCTAGCAACCAGTAAAGCTTGCCCTGGGGTTTAATTAAGCGAGATGGATAGATGAAATCATCAGCTACGGGTGCAAAGATTTTTGCTAAA
The DNA here is from genome assembly GCF_002934005.1 of Cuspidothrix issatschenkoi CHARLIE-1. Lineage (GTDB taxonomy): Bacteria > Cyanobacteriota > Cyanobacteriia > Cyanobacteriales > Nostocaceae > Cuspidothrix > Cuspidothrix issatschenkoi. The sequence continues at coordinate 13,808 of NZ_PGEM01000005.1, forward strand.
GCCGGTCTTTTGTTAGCACCGGCAACCAGAAAAATCACATTGCGAGCCGCATTAATGAATGGGTAGGTAAAGGTGATGCGGAGGTTATCATCTTTATTACCCACAGTAATTAGGCGATCGCACACCTTTAGAGCCTCTGTATGGGGAAACAAAGATGCAGTATGGGCATCATCACCCATTCCTAGTAAAACTACATCTAATGGGGGGAACTCTCCAGATGTAGACTTAAAAAATGTTTGCAGATGCTGGTTATACTTAGCAGCATCCACTTCTGGATTAGCAGCTAAAGTCGGTATAGCATGAATATTTACTGCTGGGATAGCTACCCGATCCAACCATGCACGCCGTGCCATCAGTTCATTGCTATCGGGATGATCGGCTGGCACATAGCGCTCATCCCCCCAGAATACATGAATCTTATCCCAGGGTAAGTTCTGATTAGCTATGGCTTCATACAATGGTTTTGGTGTGCTACCACCAGATAAAGCAATGGTAAATTGCCCTCGTTCACTAATAGCAGTTTCCACTGTGGACAGGATTAATTCTAGCGCCCGATTGACCAGGGCTGATACACTGGAGTGGACTTCAATAGTTTTGTTCATGGCATTATCATGACATAGGCTGTTTCTTTGTAATACCATACCGAACTTTTGATAATTTTCCGGTGTGAACCCCATTAACCATTAACTGGGTAAACCTTAACTCCTAAACCACTAACAATGATTTTTGTTGACAAAACCTAAAAAATCTGTTAACAATTGATCTTTGTGGAAACTTTACCCTTTAATATAATCTCTTGGCTAACGTCATTGTCATAGGCTCTCAGTGGGGCGATGAAGGAAAAGGTAAAATAACTGACTTACTCAGCCGCTCCGCAGATGTGGTGGTGCGTTACCAGGGGGGAGTCAATGCTGGACATACCATAGTAGTCCAAGGTCAGACATTTAAACTGCACTTAATTCCCTCTGGTATATTGTATCCAGATACAGAGTGTATTATCGGCTGTGGAACAGTTATAGATCCACAGGTTTTGATAAAAGAACTCGAACAACTTGAAAAATTAAATATTTCTACGGCTAATCTGTTGATTTCAGAGACGGCTCATGTTACCATGCCTTACCATCGGCTAATTGATCAGGCATCAGAAGAACGGCGAGGAAATCATAAAATTGGGACAACCGGTAGAGGTATTGGTCCTACCTATGCTGATAAATCCGAACGGACGGGCATCAGGATGTTAGACTTGATGGATGCCCAAGGATTGCGTAAGCAATTGGAATGGACAATCAATTATAAAAACACAATTTTAGAAAAGTTGTATGATATTCCTCCTCTTGACCCCCAAGGGGTAATTGAAGAATATTTAGGTTATGCAGAAAGATTACGTCCTTTTGTGGTGGACACATCAATAAAAATATATGATGCTGTGCAAAAACGACGTAACATCTTGTTTGAAGGCGCGCAGGGAACACTCCTGGACTTAGATCATGGGACATACCCCTATGTCACCTCTTCTAATCCTGTCGCTGGTGGGGCTTGTGTGGGTACTGGTATAGGGCCAACAATGATAGATCGGGTCATTGGCGTATCCAAAGCATACACTACCAGAGTCGGCGAAGGGCCATTTCCCACAGAATTAAATGGGGAAATTGGTGACTTACTCGGCGATCGCGGTGCGGAATTTGGCACAACCACAGGCAGAAAACGCCGTTGTGGTTGGTTTGATGCTGTCATTGGGCGTTATGCAGTTCGCATCAATGGTATGGACTGTATGGCCATTACAAAACTAGATGTCCTCGATGAACTAGAAGAAATCCAAGTTTGCGTGGCCTATGAAATTGATGGCCAACGCTGCGAACACTTCCCCACCAGTGCCCGTCAGTTTGCTCGTTGTCGTCCCATTTACAAAACCGTCCCCGGTTGGAAAGTCCCAACCAGTCAGTGTCGTACCTTGGAAGAGTTACCACAGCAAGCATTGGACTATCTCAAATTCTTAGCTGAATTAATGGAAGTCCCGATCGCGATTGTTTCCTTGGGAGCAAGTCGTGATCAAACCATCATTGTAGAAGACCCTATTCACGGACCAAAACGCGCACTGTTGTACCCCAACGGTATGCCTGTTTAGTCAGTAGTCAGTGGTCAGTTGCAAAATAACAGACAACCAACAACTAACAAATTATATGGCGATCGCAGTAGAATCTCAAAAACGTCCAGAAGGTAGCAAACCTAAAGCCTTACGTCGTTCTGGCTTAATTCCTGCCAATTTGTATGGACACAAAGGTATTGAATCAATTTCTCTAGTTCTTGACGCTAAAGTTGTAGAACGCTTACTCAAACAAGCTGCACCTAACAAAACCGAAGTAGAACTCAGCATCCCTGAATTACAGTGGACTGGTACAACCGTCATCCGTGAAGTGCAAATTCACCCAGCCAAAGGTACACCTTACCACCTCAGTTTTTTTGCTGGCAATAAAGCCTAAAATTCAGGTAATAATAACTAAGAGAACCAGGGTTAAACCTGGTTTTTTTGTAAAAAAAGGCAAAGAGAAGGTGACAGTTGACAAGAGGTAGGAGAGAAAATTCTATTCCCTCGTGCCTACCTATTGCCTGTTCCCTGTTCCCTATTACCAATAAAAATGACAGAAACAAACCTTCCCACCTTCATCCAACAAATGTTACAGCCAGGATTTTATCCTCATCCCGTAACAGAACCCATTCAACTCATTCAAACTCACGTTTCTTACGTCCTGTTAACAGGAGATTATGCTTACAAGCTGAAAAAACCAGTCAACTTTGGTTTTTTAGACTTTTCCACCCTAGAAAAACGACAATATTTTTGTCACGAAGAACTACGTTTAAATCAAAGAGGTGCAGGTGAATTATATTTAGAAGTTGTCCCCATAACTTTAACCGGTCAACAATACTATTTAGGTGGTACAGGTGAGGCTGTAGAATACGCCGTTAAGATGCGTCAATTTCCCCAAGAAACCCTATTTAGTGAACTTTTTGCCAGTGGGCAGTTACAGGAAAGCTACTTAGAAGAATTGGGACGAGTTGTAGCTCAATATCATGCTCAAGCAGTCACAAATGATTATATTCGCAGTTTTGGGGAAGTCTCCCAAGTGCGGTTAGCCATTGATGAGAATTATCAACAAGCACAAAACTATATTGGTGGTCCCCAAACCCAAGAACAGTTTGAAGAAACAAAACAATATACCGATAATTTCTTTGTTCAACATCCAGAATTATTTAAAAGCAGAATTGACAATAACTATATTTGTGAATGTCACGGCGATTTACACCTGCGAAATATTGCTTTGTGGCATGATAAAGTCATGCTGTTTGACTGCATCGAATTTAACGAGCCTTTCCGCTTTGTTGATGTCATGTATGATGTGGCATTCACAGTCATGGATATTGAAGCCAGAGGCAGGAAAGACTTAGGAAATGCCTTTTTAAATGCCTATCTAGAGCAAACGGGAGATTGGGAAGGTTTACAGGTATTACCTTTATATTTAAGCCGTCAAGCCTATGTGCGGGCTAAAGTGAGTTCCTTTTTATTAGATGATCCTAACATCCCCGATGCCGTAAAGGAAGAATCGGCAAAAACAGCAGCCGCATACTATCGTCAAGCATGGGAATATACCAAACCCCAACAGGGAAAACTGATTTTAATGTCCGGGTTATCTGGCGCTGGTAAAAGTACCACAGCTAAATATTTAGCCCGAAAACTCAATGCAGTTCATCTACGTTCCGATGCTGTGCGTAAGCATTTAGCAGGAATTCCCCTATTAGAAAGAGGTGGGGATGAAATCTATACACCGGAAATGACCGAAAAAACCTATAGCCGATTGTTAGCATTAGGAATTATACTGGCTAATCAAGGTTGGTCTGTGATTTTAGATGCTAAATATGATCGCCAGGATTTAAGATCCGCAGCTATTTCCCAAGCAACCCAGCACCAATTACCCATACACATTATTAATTGTTCCGCACCTGTAGAAGTTTTAACACAACGACTACTACAGCGCACAGGGGATATTGCTGATGCTACTGCTGATTTATTAGCATCCCAAATCAAGCAATTTGAACCATTTACAGGTCAAGAACAACCTTATCTAACAGTTGTAGATACAACTGAACCACTAGAGGCACAATTATCAGGATTGATTTAATTGTGCCTCTAGTAAATTAGGGTTTAGTAAACCTATCCCTAAGAACCTCCATTCCTCCCATCACCAAACTGAGTACAGTTTTGGTGGGGGTCTCCTGGAGGTTTAGATGAAACCTTTACGCCGTAAAAAATACGTCAAAAACTTCTTGATTCTGCCTTTTTAATTTTTAATTCCTAATCTTATGGCACCAAAGAACAATCTTCTGAGCGAAATTTTATCTTCTTCCCCTAACTTTCCTTCTCAACTGTTATTTGGGTTATTTTTATTCATTATTGCCAGAATTGCTGGGGCTTCATTTCCCCTGAGTTTATTTGTGGGTATGATGGGTGGTGTGAGTTTAGGATTAATCACAAACGCAAATGAAAATAACCCGGATTCCACCATAGTAGCACCTAATGATGGTATTGATGCTGGATTAAAATATTGGTTGGTGTTTATGCTGGTTTGTCTGTTTTTAGGTTATTCAGCACCCATGAGTATTTTGTTTGGTGGTATTGCTGGTGTGGGTGGTGGCTGGATTATTTCTTGGTGGCGTAGTCAAGACACCCTACAAACACAATTATCACGAGAAATGCCAGAAGAAAATATAGAAGAACCAAGCGAAAGAAGTGCAAAAAGACGCAAAAGAAAACCCAGCCAACGTTCCCGTCGCGCCTCAACAACTTTCAATTTTCGTTTTTGGGAAAAGTAAGTAGGTGAACCGAAAAATTTAAAGGTATGTGAAGAAAAGTTCACATCTCACAGTTCCCTGTTCCCTTGCCCCAACGACAACTTTTAAAGTTAACCTACTTAGTTAATAATTGGCAACAAAAATATTCAATTACTTCTTGGGGGGTAGGCATAATTGGACAAGCTCAGTACAAATCTTGTCTGCGCTTAGACTCGGTCGCACTAGAAGCCCATCCCACAAAAATTGAACGGGTAAAATTTCAGATTCTGAAATAAAATATATATTCAACACAAAGTATAAATTATTAAATAATACTAACAAAGAGAGGATTAGAGATTTTGTGGATTAAATTCGTAAAATATTTGATTTTCAGCATAGTTACAAGTATTTTAGCGATCGCTATCACAAATTGTACCACCGCACCATCATCGCCATTACGTATTGGTGCGAATCTGTGGACAGGCTATGAAACCCTATACTTAGCCCGCGATCTTGGTTATTATGATCAACAACCGATCAAATTAGTAGATTATCCTTCAGGAACAGAAGAAGTAAGAGCTTATCGCAATAATGAAATTGAAGGAGCAGGGTTATCAATTGACCAAGCTTTATCCATAGCAGCAACTCAAGACAATATTAAAATTATTACCATCATGGATGTTTCTCATGGTGGAGATGTAATTTTAGGCAAACCCGAAATTGCTAATATAAAAGCCTTAAAAGGAAAGCGTGTAGGTGTCGAATCAACTGCTTTAGGAGCTTTTTTTATAAGTCGCGCGCTGGAAAAAAATGGAATGTCTGTGAAAGATATTCAGATTGTTTCTTTAGAACTGACTGAACATGAACGAGCTTATAAACAAGGAAAAGTAGATGCTGTTGTTACCTTTGGTCCAGCTAGAATCAAACTATTAGCAGCCGGAGCAAAATTATTATTTGATAGTAGCCAAATTCCTGGAGAAATTGTAGATATTCTGGCTGTAAATAAAGAAGCTATAACTAATTCTTCTGATACCATTCAATCATTAGTCAATGGAAGATTTCGCGCCTTAGATTATTTGGAAAAAAATCCTCAAGATGCAGCCAGTCGCATAGCTAAACGTACCCAAGTAACCCCGGAACAAATTTTAAACGCCTTTAAGGGATTACGTCAGCCCAATTTGCAAGAAAATCAAAAACTACTCGATAAAAGCGATCCTGCATTAGTAAATAGCATGAGAAAACTTGTACAGATAATGGTAGAAAATAAATTGTTACCAAAGGCAATTGATCCTGTAAATTTACTCGATGATCGGTTTATTAAAAATGCTAAATTATAAAGTGGAAAATCCTCATGAAAAGTTTTCCCCTCCCCCTAAGATTTTCAATTCCGTCAATTTTAATCTTATGCGGCGGCTTATTGGGAATAACATCTTTTAATCAAGAAATTTATGAAACATATAAAAAAACCGAAATAACTACTAAAAATTACGTCCAAATTTCCGCAGGACAAACAGCCAGAATTTTAGATTATTTATATCGAAGATCAGATATTGAAGATGCGGAAATTACTATTATTAGTCAACTTGGCAGTGACCCAAACTTAAATTCAGTCATGCTAATTGATGATAAAAATACTGTTCACCTATCAAACCGTTATGAACTTATAGATACTCCCATTAATAAAACCATTGCTGCTCCTTATAGGGATGATTTAAGGACTGCACGAGAAAAATTTACAGGAAATATAATACTTTCTCAAGATAAGCAAAAGCTAATAGCAATTTATCCTGTTCTTTTACAGACTTTGCCCAACGAAATACGCCCTTCTAGAGTAGGAATTTTATTTTTTGAATATGATCTTACCCGTACTAAACGACAGGCTTATAATGATGCTTTAAGACGATCTCTAATATTTAATGGTTTATTAAGTATATTTTGTATAGGCTTATGGTTTTTCTTTGAATTAACTCTAACTCGTCGAGTTTCTCAGTTAGTTGCAGCTAGTCATAGTTTAGCTGAAGGTGATCTGAATATCAGAACCCAACTATCAGGATCGGATGAACTTACCCAAATCTCCATTGCATTTGATCACATGGCCGGTAAAATTCAGGAAAATACTAAAATTCTGCAAGAGGAGTTAATGAAAAGAGCAATTATTGAAGCAAAATTGAAAGAAACCAATGAACAACTATCTATTTCTAATGTCGAACTTGCATCTGCAACTAAAGCGAAAAGTGAGTTTCTAGCAAATATGAGTCATGAAATTCGCACCCCGATGAATGGTGTGATTGGTTTAACTCAACACCTGGCTATGATGAATCTTTCAGAAGAACAAAGAGATTTAGTTCATACTATTCGAGATAGTGGTGATGCGCTTTTAACTATTATTAATGATATTCTTGACTTCTCTAAAATTGAATCAGGAAATTTGCAATTAGAAGAACATCCTTTTATATTAACAGATATCATTAAATCCATTTGTAATCTTCTATCTACACAAGCAACTAAGAAAAATATTAACCTTGAATATGCTATTGCTGATGATATTCCTGCTTATCTTTTAGGAGATAGTTCGCGCTTGCGTCAAATCTTACTTAATCTTGTAGGCAATGCCATCAAATTTACTGAATATGGTGGAATTTATCTTTCAGTCAATAGTCAAATAATTGTCAATAATCAAGGATTTCCAGCATATCAAATCATGATTACTATTAAAGATACAGGCATTGGCATTAATAAGCAGAACTTACAAAAACTATTTCAGCCTTTTAACCAGGGTGATACTTCTATTAGTCGTAAATATGGTGGTACGGGTTTAGGCTTAGTAATTAGTAAGAGTTTAGTGGGATTAATGGGAGGGAAAATTTGGGTAGAAAGTCTTGGTAATGTTGCTGGTAATCCTCCTGAAAATTGGGTATTCAATCCAGAAAATACTCAAACTCAAGGTTCAATTTTTTATTTTACTTTTATTACTAAGGAAGTTTTAGCTTCTAGTTTAACTACTAAACATGCTCACGAAAATGAGAAAAAAGAAGGAGAAACCAACAAAATTGATATAAAAATCCTTCTGGCAGAAGATAATAAAGTTAATCAAAAGGTTGCTCTTATGACTTTGAAAAAACTTGGTTATACCGCCGATATTGCCAACAATGGTTTAGAGGTATTAGCCATGATAGAAAATCAACTTTATGATGTGATTTTAATGGATATGCAAATGCCAGAGATGGATGGTATAACCGCTACAAAAATGATTCGGGAAGCCAATATATCTCAACCTTGGATTATTGCCTTAACAGCTAATGCTTTAGTCCAAGATCGTCAAATTTGCTTAGATGCAGGTATGAATGATTTTCTGGCTAAACCACTGGTAATAACGGAACTCACAGAAGCTTTAAAAAAAGTGCCAATTTAATTGGATTAGTAAAATTTGAGAATCTATGATTAGACATCTCAAAATAAAAGGTTCTTCGGTACTTGTGATGCTAAATTACTAATTGGGTAAGAGGGAACAGGGAACAGGGAACAGGGAACAGGGAACTCTTAACTGGGAACTCTTAACTGGGAACTCTTAACTGGGAACTCTTAACTGGGAACTCTTA
>NZ_PGEM01000041.1 GCF_002934005.1 Cuspidothrix issatschenkoi CHARLIE-1
CTCTCCTCACAGACAACTTTTCAACCCCTAGTTAAGACCGGGGAGTATCAAAATCCTAATCCACCTCCACCACAGAGATAATTCTTTCATCCCGGTTGAGTTGGCAAATAGTTTCACCTTTACTATCTTTACTGAGACTAGGAACTGTATTTACTGGTATGCGGATAACGCGCTCTTTATTTGTCAGTAATGCGACTTCTCTTCCTGGTTTTGCTTGTACCATTGCGGCTAAATTATCTGTTTTGTTATTAAATTTCAAAACTTGTATACCTAAATCTCCGCGACTAGCAGCCCTTAACTGATTTGCTGGCATCGTTTTCGCAAATCCTTCTTGAGTGACTAGCAATAATTGGTCATCTTTGCCAACATTGACACAGCCAACCATTTGCTGATTTTTCAACAGACGGAAAGCTTGTAATCCCATGGCCGCACGTCCCATAATTGGGAGTTGTTCATCATTGACGGGAAACCTTAACAGACGACCACTAGAACTGGCTAAAATTAGGTGTTGTCCACTGGTGGTGAACTGGGTAAAAGCTAATTCGTCCTCATCCTTGAGTTTCAAAATTGTAATCCCTCGGCGGGAGAGGTTAATAAATTCTGATAAAGATAGGCGTTTAATTCGTCCTTCCTTGGTCAACAGCACCATGTCCGATGTTTCAGGATGTTCTGGGAGTAAGAACCGAGTAATTACAGCTTCAGTGTTACCTTGGGCGGTGCTGGTAAGTAGAGTAATTAAGGGTGTACCCCGTGCTGAACTTGTAGTGAGCGAAGTTGAACTACGGCCGGTAGTGAGGGGAATATCTGCCACGGTGATGGGGTAGACTTTACCACCACTGGTAAGGATTAATAGGTCTTTGTGGGTGTTAGTTAATGCGGTTTGGATAATGAAATCATGATCCATTAAACCGTTTTCCGCTTTTGTTTTTCTACTATTGGGGGCAATACGTCGCACATAACCCCGTTGGGTAATTTCTAAAATGGTTTCCTCTGGGGGTTGCTCCGGTTTAGGAGTGGGAATTTTGGCTGGAGAATTTTCTGCTGCTACTGCTGCTTGTTTAGATTTACCTTTTTCTTCTGATACTGATTTTTCTGTGGTGTGAACTATTTTTGTGCGTCGAGGATCACTATATTTACGTTTGAGAGTGCGTAAATCTTTTTTCAGGGCTTTGAGTAATTCCCGTCTGTCTTCCAGTAATGTCCGCAGGAGGGAAATTTGCTGGTTGAGTTCATCAAATTCTTTTTGTAAGTTTTGCTGTTCTAAACTGGTGAGACGACGTAAGGGCATGGACAGAATCGCATCTGCTTGGACATCGGTTAAATCCAGGCGGCTAGAAAGTGTCATTTTGGCGGTACTGCCATCGGGAGCTTGCCGTAAGATGGCAATGACATCATCTAAGTTTGCGAGGGCTTTCAGTAAACCTGTGAGGGTATTGACCCGGTTTTCGGCTTTGTCTAATTCGTAACTGTAACGACGGTTGAGGGTATGTTCTCGGAACTTGAGAAATTCCTCTAATAGTTGCCGTAGGCTTAATTGGCGGGGTTGTCCATCCACTAAGGCCAGGAGAATTGCCCCAAAGGTGGTTTGTAAAGCGGTTTGGTGATATAAAGCCGCGAGTAGTTCCTGGGGGTTGGTATCACGTTTGAGTTCAATAACTACGCGCATTCCTTCCCTATCGCTTTCATCCCGAATGTCAGAAATGCCATGTAAGCGTCCTTGATTGACTAAATCAGCGATTTTTTCAATCCAACCAGCTTTGTTAACTTGAAAGGGCAGTTCTGTGACTATCAAGGCGGTACGGCGTTTAGTTCCCTTGGTGGCAGGAATTTCTTCCACTGTGACTATTCCCCGGAGGATAATGCTACCTTTACCCGTGGTATAGGCTTCTTTAATGCCGCCATAATCAACAATTTCCCCACCTGTGGGAAAGTCTGGCCCGGGAATTAATTGGAATAATTTCTCATCGCTTAATTCTGGGTTGTCAATTAAAGCAATTAAGCCATCCACAATTTCGCCTAAGTTGTGGGGAGGAACGTTTGTGGCCATCCCCACGGCAATGCCAGCACAACCGTTGAGCAGCAAAAATGGTAATTGAGCAGGTAATACCGTTGGTTCTTGTTGGGAATTATCGAAATTGCCAGTAAATTCTACAGTCTCTTCAGCAATTTCCGCCAACATTCCTTCATGTCCTACGGGTGCGAGACGGGTTTCCGTGTAACGCATGGCTGCCGGTGGGTCATTATCCACGCTGCCAAAGTTACCATGTCCCCCTAGTAGGGGATAACGGCTGGAAAAGTCTTGGACTAACCGAACTAAGGCATCATAAACCGACTGATCACCATGGGGATGATATTTACCGAGAACATCCCCCACTACACGGGCGCATTTTCGGTAAGGTCTATCTGGTGTTAAACCGAGTTCGTGCATCGCATATAAAATGCGGCGATGTACGGGTTTTAAGCCATCACGGACATCTGGTAAGGCACGCCCCACAATCACACTCATGGCATATTCTAGGTATGACCGTTGCATTTCGGTGTGTAGGGCGGTGGTGATGACCTGTCCCTTGGAGAGAAGGTTTAACTGTTTTGCCATGAGGTTTCCTTGTGAATTTTAGCTACACAACAGCCGCTAGAAGATAACACAGTTTGTAATTACAACAGAAGGGATTAACACAGAAATACTCCCACAATCTTGATACTCATCAGGAGAAAGAGCAGTAGTATTATCCTGGATATGATCTAAGCTTATGGATTATTAAAAACACAACAGATATTGCTTAGGTATTCACTCTATTAGTATAAAGTCTCATGAAAACTGTTCTGATTGTCGAAGATGATTTGATTAATGCTCGCGTTTTTTCCAAAATTCTAACTAAACGCGGCGGGTTGGATGTCAAACATACGGAAAATGTGGAAGAGGTGATGGAAATTGCCCAAGCGGGTGAGATAGATTTGATTTTAATGGATGTGTCTCTGTCACGTAGTGTATACCAAGGTCAGTCTGTTGATGGTATCAAAATTACACAAATGTTAAAATCTGACCCGCAAACAGCTAATTTACCGATTATTTTAGTTACAGCACACGCTATGGAAGGCGATCGCGAGAATTTTTTGAAACAAAGCGGCGCTGATGGTTATATTTCTAAGCCTGTGGTGGATCATCAGGAGTTTATTGATCAAATTATTGGTCTGTTATCAAAGAATTAATTGGCAAGGGGCAGGAGTTCAGGAGTTCAGGAAGAAGGAAGAAGATAATTTTCTCCCCTGCTCCCCTGCTCCCTATTACGGCTTTGGTGATTCCTACTGTCCTTGGGAGGCTGATTTAATTTGCGGTAATGCTAAGAATTGTTTAGTATCTGAAAGCAAACGTTGTCCCCAGAGATTTTCGATGAGAAAGTCCACGTCTGCATAACGGTAATCTATACGAAGTGCAGATACTCCCATTTGTAAGGCTTTTTGCTGATTACCTTGTTTATAGTAGGCTACTGCTAAAGCTAGTAATGGTTCGGCTGCTTTTTTATCAATACTAACTGCTGTTTGCCATTGCTGGATCGCTCCGGGAATATCCCCTTGTTCGTATTTAATCAAGCCAATATTATTAATTGCTGGCCAAAACTTTTTATCTTGGTTGACAGCTAAATTAAATTGAGCGATCGCTTCTGGGAATTTCTGCAACATATAATAGGCATTACCTAAATCAAAAAATCCCCCGGCATAATTGGGTTTCAATTTTAAACCGGCTTGATAATGGTTAATTGATGCTTGGTAATCTTTTTTCTGAAATTTGGCTGAACCTAAAGCAAATAGCACCTCTGGGTTTTTACCGTTGAGGGTTTGGGCTTTGTTTAAGGAGATAATAGCCTGATCAAATTCTTTATTTTGTAAATACAAACTTCCCAATAACCACCAAACTTTATCGTTTTGGGGGGCTAATTTAGCTGCTAATTGCGCTCTGACTAAAGCTGGTTCAACCTGTTGAAACTTGGCTAACTGCGCTGCTTCTTGTGCCAAGCTCAAGCCCTGTTTTTCCAATTGTGCATTATCAATTTGCACTGTATGGGGAATAAATGCCTGAGCATGAGCAGTTTCAGTCATACTCCATAAACTACAGGCAACCAAAAAAGAAATTAACCGAATGTGTTTTGGCACACTATCACCTTCTAGAGCAAAAGAAAGGAATCTGATGGCTAATGCCACCCTACGCTATCTGATAGCTTAACAAAATCAGCGAGATAGGTCACGGGTAATTGATAATGGGAAAATTCTTTCCTACTTCCTGATTGTTTTTCAGTCGGTAATTGGGTGTAAAATGGGGAGGGTGATGGTAAAAGTGGTACCTGCACCGATGGTGCTGGTGACTTGAATTTGTCCTTGATGATGTTGAATAATGGCTTGAGCGATCGCTAATCCTAGTCCTGAACCAGTATTTGTGGTTGTAGAATAGTTACCAGTTTTATGGGTTCGTGCTGGATCAACACGATAAAAGCGATCGAATAATTTTGGTAATGCTTCTGGAGGAATACCAATCCCGGTATCACTAACTTTAATTTGTAAATAAGAATTGCTGTAACGCATTCCTGATAGTGATAGTTTGGCATTAGCCATGACTCTACCCATGCTTTCTATTCTGGCTAATTCTACTTTGATTACTCCTGCTTTGGGCGTATATTGCAAGGCATTACCAATTAAATTTGTAAATAATCTTCTTAATTGTTCCCAATTTCCCATGAGGGTAAACCAGTTTTCTAGTAATTCAGGATTATCTGCTGTTAAGGGAGAATCTACAAAATTAAGTCCTAGATGAATTTGTTTTTCTCTGGCTACAAGTTGCTGTTCTTCTACAACTTCTATTAATAACGCATCTAAAGGACAAGGGGAAAATAAGTTTGTATTAATACCGCTATCTTGTCTAGCTAAAAATAGCAAATCATTGACTAATTTTCCCAATCGTTGGGTTAGTCTTTCTACTACTTTTAATTGTTGTTGATATTGCAGGGTATTTTTTTCTTCTGTAATTAAATCTAAATCCGCTAAAGCAATTTGTACATTTGTTTGAATTAAAGCAATGGGACTTCTTAATTCATGGGAAGCATCAGCAGTAAATTGTTTTAAGCGTTGGTAAGATTCCCCCACTGGTTCCATGGCTTTACCAGATAAAAACCAACCACTAGCCCCTACCGACAATAACATTAAACTAATCCCTAAAGCTAAATCAAAAATTAATTCTCGGCTTGGTTTTGTCACCTCAAACCAGGGATGACTAACTCGTAAATAACCTAAAACCTGTCTACCTAATTGGATTCTTTTGGTAACTTGTCTTAATAATTGTGCTGATTCTCCCCATCCTCCCATACCTATGACTCGCACAGTTTCACCTGTATGATTAGGATGAATAGGAATATCTAATATCTCGGAAAAAGTTGACCAGAGTAATTCGCCAGTGGGACTAAACCACTCTAAATCAATGCGATCATCTTCGGCATTTTCAGCATTATTAGGAAAACTATCTTTTACATTTACTTGTAATTGATGAGGTTGAAAATTGTTGGGTTCAATGATTAAAGAACGTTCGACAACTTCCACAACATGATATAATGTATCGTCAATTCTTTCTATTAATGTACTGCGAACATATAAATATACTCCACTGGCAAATAATAATAGTAAAATCGCGGTTATAGCTGTGTACCAAATCGCTAAACGGCGACGAGTGGATTGAAACAGATAAATAGACATATAGCAGGTTGCAGGTGACGGTTACAATATTGTAGGGTGAGTTATGGATTTCATCGTCATGCACTATTGCCATCCTTGCTGGATATGATTGAATCTATCACTTAGTTTCTCTGGAAACACTTAAATAAGTAGATTCTATCGAAAAAATATAGGACTTATACCAATTGTTTTACGAAGGGTATTACCCCTACTTTCGTTCTGTTTTGCGTAAGTCCTGAAATAATTATTTTTTATACCTGGAAACCATCAAAGCAAACTTGATCGGGTTTATAGTTCCAGAATTGTTAAAATCTCATCAATAGCAATTAAGATATTGATATTCATTTGCTTGATAGGTAATATCTGCCTTGATCTAGGTGATTATGCCAAAACCAAAAAAGAATCCTGCTGCAATTAATCTGAGTGAGCCACAATACTACATTAACCGTGAGTTAAGTTGGCTAAAATTTAATGATCGGGTGTTACATGAAGCTTGTGATCCGAGAACTCCTTTATTAGAAAGGCTGAAATTTTTGGCGATTTTTAGTTCTAATCTGGATGAATTTTTTATGGTGCGCGTGGCGGGGTTAAAGCAACAGGTGGAAGCTACTGTGAATTTATTAACTGCTGATGGACGGACACCACAAGAGCAACTAGATGATATTCGTCTGCATTTGATTCCGCAACTTAAAAAACTGAATGCAGAATTTGAGGAAGTGCTGCGACCGCTGTTAATACAACAGGGAATCTATATTTTAGATTACATAGAACTGAATGAAAAACAGCGCGGTTATTTAGATAACTATTTTGAGGAACAGGTGTTTCCGGTGCTGACTCCTCTAGCTGTTGATCCTAGTCATCCTTTTCCCCACATTTCTAATCTGAGTTTAAATCTGGCGGTGATGCTGAAAAATCCTGATACGGATGAGGAGTTTTTTGCACGGGTGAAAGTTCCCCAGGTGTTACCGCGATTTTTGCCTTTACCTCCAGAGTTACGAACTCAAGACAATGGTAAAACTGCTAATTGGACGGGGATTCCTTTAGAACAAGCGATCGCTCATAATTTAGAATCTCTATTTCCAGGGATGAATATTCAAGAATATCACCCCTTCCGTATTACCCGTGATGCGGATCTAGAATTGGAAGAAGATGAAGCGGATGATCTGTTATTAGCTATTGAACAGGAACTCCGTAAACGCCGCATGGGTGGTAGTACGGTGAGGTTAGAAATTCGCTCCCAAACTCCTGAATCTGTGCGTTCTCGGTTGTTGCAGGATTTAGGATTAACGGAAAATGATATTTACGAGGTTGATGGTCTGTTAGGACTGCGGGATTTAATATATTTTCTGGCGCTACCATTACCGGACCTGAAATACCCCCCACGTCAATCTGTTGTTCCTTCCCGTTTACAACGGTTAAGAGAACCATCAATTAATCTTGATGTCCATGAAATAGAAGAAGGAAAAGATTTTTTTGCCATCATTCGGGAAAAAGATTTGTTGGTTCATCATCCCTATCAATCTTTTTCTGGTTCAGTAGTGCGTTTTATTACCAGTGCTGCCCATGACCCCAATGTGTTGGCGATCAAAATGACTCTTTACCGTACTTCGGGAGATTCACCCATAGTTAATGCTTTAATTGCGGCGGCGGAAAATGGTAAACAAGTTTCAGTATTGGTGGAATTAAAAGCCCGATTTGATGAGGAGAATAATATCTACTGGGCTAGACGTTTAGAAAGAGTTGGGGTTCATGTTGTCTATGGTTTGGTGGGTTTAAAAACCCATAGCAAAATTGTCCTGGTGGTGCGAAGAGAAAAAGATCGGATGCGTCGCTATGTACATATTGGGACTGGCAACTATAACCCAAAAACCGCACGACTGTATACAGATTTAGGTTTGTTTAGTTGTCGGGAAGAATTGGGAGCAGATTTAACCGATGTGTTTAATTTTTTAACTGGCTACTCTCGACAAAAATCCTATCGAGAAATTATGGTAGCTCCTGTAAATATGCGCGATCGCTTTCTGGAATTAATTAAGCGCGAAATTGAAAATGTCCAAAATGGATTTTCTGGTCGCATTGTGGGGAAAATGAACGCTCTAGTTGATCCGCAAATTATCGCCACTCTCTATGAAGCTTCCCGTGCTGGTGTGCAAATTGATCTCATTATTCGCGGTATTTGTTGTTTACGTCCTGGTATAGCAAATCTGAGTGAAAATATTCGGATTATTAGCATTATTGGCCGCTTTTTGGAACACTCCCGCATCTTTTATTTCTACAACAATAGTCAAGAAGAAATATATATCGGTAGTGCAGATTGGATGAGCCGAAATTTAGATCGTCGAGTTGAAGTGATTACTCCCATTAAAGACCCTGATATTGCTAAGGATTTACAAGAAATCTTAGGCATTATGTTAGCGGATAATCGTCATGCTTGGGAATTACAATCTGATGGAACTTATATCCAAAGAAATCCAGTTGATAGCCGAGAAGCTAATTCTCAAAAAACGATTATGTCTATGGCTTTGCGTGCTGTAGGCATTAATTAAACTTTTCTTAAATTCTCATCAGTTGCAGCAAAGGTGAATCATAACTTTCTCTCTAGTCCTCGATATTATTGATCTTAGGACTGAGGGCTATTATTCAGTAATTCAGAAAATGCAAAAAAGACATTTTTTATGATTTTTTAGCATTAGAATTACTAAATTATTGGTGAAAATTCATCCGGAAGATAGAGTGATTTTTGTATTGATATTTGTAAACTGCAAATAGCCCTCCTACTTCTTAATAGGTATCAGGCTGTTTCAGTTTAATCATGATAAAAATATTTGGGTGGGTTTTGGTTAAACTCCTACACAAAATTTATCAGTATCAGCATTGAAGTCAATTGGTATAACTTCATATTAATTATTTTCTAGGAATGTTAATGTTGTCCCGTGAGTCTAGTAACTTACGTCTGCTTATAGTTGATGATCATGAACTAACTCGGTTAAGCCTACAATTAGTTTTTTCTGTGCAAGAAAATATTCATGTTGTGGGTTTAGCTAGTAATGGTCAAGAAGCTATAGAAATGTTTAAATGCTATCAACCTGATGTAATTATTCTAGATTTACAAATGCCAATTATGGATGGTTGGTCAGTATCTAATTACATTAAATCTATATCGCCAACAACTCAAATTTTAGCTTATTCTTCTCTAGATGAAATATCTTATGGAGGAACTAAAAATACAGATAATTTTGATAAAATTTGCAAAAAAGATATTCCCACTAAAGAACTTGTTGCTGTGGTGAAAGAATTAGGAAAGCGAGTTTAATTTTATCAGGACTTACGCAAAATAGAACGAAAGTAGGGGTAATACCCTTCGGGAAGCAAGCTACATGAATTACCCCTAGGGTTGCAGTTACATCTTGCGTAAGTCCTATTTATGTATTTTTCTTTCCTCTTACTGTAGAGACGTTCCGGTGGAACTCGTGACCTAAAATACCGATATTGCAGGGGCAAATGCTTCGCCTCTACGTATATTTTCTAAACCAAATGTTACTCCTATATCCTGATAATTCTGAGGATAAATTTGCATATTTGCGATGATCCCCGTATCTAATGAGTCCCCAGCCATTTATATTTAAGATTATCTATTAATTCTTAAAAGATTGTGAAAGCTATTACTCTCATCGGTTCTACTGGGTCAATTGGTACTCAAACCTTAGATATCGTTTCGGAACATCCAGATAAGTTTCGCATAGTTGGACTGGCTGCTGGACGCAATGTGGAGTTATTCGCGGCGCAAATTCGCCAGTTTCGCCCCCAAATTGCCGCTATTTCTGCTGCGGATAAGTTACCAGAACTCCAGGAAGCAATTAAGGATGTTTACCCCCAACCTATTTTACTGGCTGGGGAAACGGGAGTGATTGAAGTTGCCCGTTATGGTGATGCCCAAACGGTGGTTACTGGTATTGTTGGTTGTGCGGGTTTATTACCGACCATAGCTGCAATTGAAGCGGGTAAGGATATTGCTTTAGCAAATAAAGAAACTATCATTGCGGGCGCGCCTGTGGTGTTACCTTTGGTGGAAAAACACGGAGTGAAACTATTACCAGCAGATTCTGAACATTCCGCAATTTTTCAATGTCTGCAAGGTGTTCCTCAAGGTGGGTTAAGGAAGATATTACTAACTGCTTCCGGTGGTGCGTTCCGAGATTGGCCTGTGGAAAAGTTACCCACTGTAAAAGTTGCGGATGCTATTAAACATCCTAATTGGTCAATGGGGCGTAAAATTACTGTAGACTCGGCAACTTTAATGAATAAGGGTTTAGAAGTAATTGAGGCTCATTATTTGTTTGGGATGGATTATGATGATATCGAAATTGTCATTCATCCCCAAAGTATTATTCATTCTTTAATTGAGTTACAAGATACTTCTGTTTTAGCCCAACTGGGTTGGCCGGATATGCGTTTACCATTGCTTTATGCAATGTCTTGGCCGGAAAGAATTTACACTAATTGGGAAAGATTGAATTTAGTAAAATCTGGTGATTTAACTTTCCGTGAACCAGATCATCAAAAGTATCCTTGCATGGGTTTGGCTTATGCGGCGGGTAGGGCAGGTGGTTCAATGCCGGCGGTTTTGAATGCGGCCAATGAACAAGCTGTGGCGCTGTTTTTAGATGAGAAAATTGGCTATTTGGATATTGCGCGGTGTATTGAATTTGTGTGCGATCGCCATCAAAATGATAACAAACAAAATCCTTCTTTAGATGACATTTTAGCAGCCGATCAATGGGCTAGGCAAGAGGTTTTTACTGCTACTGAAAAGTTAGCAACTCAACCTCAGATACTTTCTGTGGGTTAAATGGGTAAAATCCCCGACTTCTGACATTAGTTGAAAATTCTTTGACAGCAAAAAAGAGAAAGTCGGGGATCTCAGACTTTTAAAACGTCATAATATACACTATAATAGAATCAGCACTTACACACAACTGAAAATATTGCAACCGCAGTCAAACATAAGTAGCAGTTTTTACTCGCAAATGCAAGCGTTTTTAAGTAAAATAACTGAAAATATATATTACTCAACACTGGATAGACTATGGCTAAAATGCAACTGCATTTCAACGGTAACTTTTCTCTCAAAAAAGAAGAAATTAAAAGAATACTAGAAGCAGCTTCAGAAGAAAAAGGTTTAAAAGATACCTTAGAAAATCTGATGACAAAAACAGGTTTAGGTAATGCCAAAGTTGGTAAAATTAAAAGTTGGGCAGCCAGAGCAGGTTTAGTTAAAGATAATTATCTCAGTCCAGAAGGAAAAATAGTTTTAAAATATGATCCTTATTTACAATCAATAATTACAGATTGGTTAATGCACTTTTATTTGAGCTTTGGTAATGAAGGTTTAAACAAAATACCAGAAAACCCTGCGGAATGGGGAGGATGGACTTATTTTATTTATACATTTCTGCCAGAAAATAATACATTTACCAAAGATGAATTATTTCAAAATTGTATTCCTATATTTGAAGAACCAGCTAAAGTAATTCCTGAAAGATTCAAATATATTTTAAGATCCTATACCGAATCACAAGCATTAGCTAATTGTCAAATTATCCAGGAAACTAAAACGGACAAATATCAAACCGGAAAAACCAAACTTCCTAATTATTATTTGATTGGTTATTTTCTTGCTAAACTTTGGGAGCGAGATTTTAATAAGCAAACTTCTGTGTTAACAGATGATATTATCAATCAAAAAATGGGAATTGTTCCAGTTTTAGCTATTGAACCAGAAGCATTACAACAACATCTAAATAGTATAGAATCTCTGGGAATTATAGAACAAAGACGCACGGTATCGCCCTATCAAATTATCCGTCGTTGGGATCAACCTATCAAATTATTAGAAAAAGCTTATGGTAACAATCAATAACTTATCACTTCCAGATGCAAAACCAACAGATTACCCGCATTTATTGTTATGGGATAATTATAATGATGCAGAAATTCAGCAACTCGCATTTCATAATAATGCCGAAATTATCAGTTATCGGGATAACTTGATTAGTCGTATTAACAGTAAACAAAAATATCTGGTTCTTCAAGAAAATTTAAGTCAAGAATTAGCAGCAATTAGAGAAATTTGTGAACAAACAAATAAACCCATAGTCCTATTAAAAGACTTAGAAATTCTTGTCACTTATCTTTATAGTAAACCATCATCACCTATGAGTTTATTTTGGCAGCAATTAGGAAGCATGAGACATTTAGCCAGCATTTTATGGATTGTACTTCCTACTCGCATTTATCCGATCAATTGGCACAAAAAACGCATTCAAACCATGCCATAAACATATATTATAGATATCATATACCAGGGAGATTTACCATCATGCAACTAAATCAAATAGTGAAAATTAATGAACTAGGAATGGTAGCTAACGCCGTCAATTTTGGTATGATGGCTAATACTGATAAAAACTTACGGTTATGTCAAGGATTTGTATTTAATTATAATCATCAAAAAACCAAAGATTCTACATTAGGTATACTCGCAGAAATTCAAAAAAGTTATCATCATATTAATCAGCCAAATATCCATTTATTTGTACAAGACTACGGTAAAGGTAAATCTCATTTTGCTTTAGTTGCTGCTAACTACTTTCAAAAATCCTTAGATACTCCTGAAAATCAAGGAATACTAGCACAGGTAAAAAATGCAGTAGGAAATAATCAAGGAATAGTAGAAGAATTAACAGCTTATAAAAAACGTAATCCCAAACACTTAGTAATTTGCATTAGTGGAGATGACGGAATAGATTTAAGACAGATATTCTTAAAATCCCTGCGTCAAACATTAGAAAATGAAGGGATTACAGAAAATTTAGGACAGCTACTTTGTCAAAAACCTTTAGAATACTTATTAAATTTAAAAGATACAGCAATTGAGGAAGCTAATCAATTTTTAGCCGAAAATGGTAACGAATTTGGAGATTTTCATACCTTAATTGATTTATTAGAAAAAGATAATTATCGAGTGATTCCCTCCGTCAAAGAAATTAGTAAACAATTAAATAAAGGATTTGCTTTTGATTTTGATACGGATTTAAAAGTTGAGGAAATTTTAGAACTATTAATTCATAAATTATGCGTTGGACAAAATGCTAAATATGCAGGAATTTTGATTTTATTTGATGAACTTAATTATTATCTTAAATCTTGGTCAGCAGATTCAGTGAATGCTGGTGGTGCTTTTTTACAAAGTATTACTAAAACTTGTGAAAATCATAAAAGTAAAATAGCCTTAGTTTGTTTTACCCAAATTAGACCTTTAAAATCCATTTATCAAATTACCAGTCAATCAGTAGAAGATTATAAGAAACTTGCTTCCCGCTTGGAAATTGCCGAAAGTACCTATGAACCTGCTTCTAGTTTAGAATTAGTAATTAAAGGTTTATTACCAAAACAAGATCACAATAATTCATGGAATCAATTTTTTCAAGTTTGGTGTAACACACTTTTAATTGATAGTAGAAAATCCCATGAACACAGAATTAATATTTATCGAGAAAGAAATTGGACTTTAGAAGACTTTAATAATACCCTCACTATTGGTTGTTTTCCCCTCCATCCTTTAAATAGTTATTTGCTTTGTAACTTAGATTTTACTCAAGGAAGGACAGCAATTCAATATATCAAAGAAGATGTGAAGCTGTTTATTAATTCTCAACCTGTGGAAAAAAATGGTAAACTAAACTATATTCCTGCAATTTCCTTAATTGATGCTTTTGAAGATAACTTTTCCCAACCAGAGTTTTATAGTCATTATTCAGAATATCAAAAAGCCTATGATACCATAGCTGCGTCTGCTACACTTGAAGAAATTGCAATTTTAAAAGGACTTTTCTTATTTTATGTTAGTCAGGGTAAACTATATAAACCAGAATCAGAAAAACATGATGTTATTCTCAGTGAATTAACAGGTTTATCAGAAAAACAAACCAAAGAAGCCTTAGAAAAACTTGCCCAAGACAGAAAAGTTATTTACTTCAATTCTGGAGATAATACCTATCGTTTTTATTCCGGTAGTAATTTACTAGAAATTAGTCAACAACTAGAAGAAGAAGCAAGTAAACAAGCTGACAAAATAAGAGTTAAGTTAGCGGTAGACTATTGTCAAAATGAAGTTATCAACTACTTGAAATATGCTCAAATTGAAGGAACAGCTTTTATTGAAAAGCATCAACAGCTTAATAATTATAAATGGTTCTTTGAATACAAATTTTACAGTATCACCGACTTTGAGAAAGCTTTATTTAGTGACAGAACCTTAGAAAACATAGCAGGAAAAGGAATTTTTGCTTATGTTTTAGCAGAAACTATGGAAGAAATACAATATGTTCATAATAGAGTAAATCAGTTAATTTCCCAATCTCAACATCAAAAACGTATTGCTATCGCTATTCCCCGTAAACCAGTTAGAGATATTTGTCATGATTTATTCAAACTGGATATTATTAAAAGAAAATCCACATCTGAAAAACAAGAATTAGGTACAGCTTTAAAACAGTTAAATAAGCAATTACAAGAAAAAATACAACGAGAAATTAAAGAAGTAATTGCTTCAGCAACTTATTATGGTTTGAATTTAGATCAATTAACTATTACTGAAAAACAACATCGAGAAAGTATTGTTAGTCATCTTTTACAACAACTTTATCCTTTTGTGCCATCGGTGGCTAAAAATGATAAAATGGCTTTAAATAGCTCCACTGGAAATAGTATAATTGGCTATGTTGCTAAACGGGGAGCATCTCAAGTTTGTT
>NZ_PGEM01000042.1:0-5865 GCF_002934005.1 Cuspidothrix issatschenkoi CHARLIE-1
ACTTACGGCGAATAGTTAAGAACTCTGAGGAATTCTTTCTATTTCTGCATAACCGCTAAAAATTAATCTTTCACCCTCTGTTTCTAAACGATTTAGTCGCATTTTTACCCCGTCTAAATCAAAGCGATCTAAATCAACCATATTATCCAGAATTTCTACCAAGGCTAAACTTAAAGTTTGGGAAATTTGGCGTTGTGCTTCTGGAACCCCCTCAAGTTCAAGCTTCGGTTCTTTAAAAGAAACCCGCCTTCTTCTTTCAATTCCGATACCAATGGTCATGCTAAGGGGTATGAGTTCACCATTATTTAAATCAGCTTTAGCGACCAGATGCAAGCGATTTTCAGGTAATAGCTTGATATTAACTTCAGTAAAAGACACTGGTTCACCACCAGATATGGCGATCAAAGTGGGTTCAGAAAGGTTTAGCAAGCGCTTTTTGACCAGTTCTGCTTCAAAAGCACGATTAATGCCTACTTCTGATAAAATCACCTGTGCTACAGCTTGGGTGGGTTGTTTGAGGGTGAGTTTGCCACTTAAAACCGAGCCGAAGTCAATGGCTACTGCATCAGTTTCAAAAGACATTTCTTCAACTGCGAAGTCTTTACGAATTACTAAACCACAACCTTTCATTTGAAAGCTATCAATGCTGCCTTGCAACAGTTTGCTGGAGGGGTAGCAGCGCACAAAGACTTCTACTGACTCGCTCTTGCTAAACAGGTGGCGAATCGTTTGGCTGGCGACTGTGTTGAGCATTCGCTCTCCCCAATCGGTGCTTTTGGTGTCTGTTAAACCAGTAAGTCCGCCGAACATTACGTTTTAGTCTCTGGAAGTTATTTATACTTTTGTAACAAATTGTGAATAATTGTGCAAGCGATCCCGTGATTTAATATCCTGATAAATAAAAACAGGATAACTGATGGTTAATTAGTGACTTACAGCAGTTCTCCGTATTATCGAGTACAGATATTAACGATAAAACTCTTGTGGTGTGGGCATCTTACCCGCTAATGGTGTACCTCACAAAAGATGAAATTTACTGTATAAATTCGTCAATTCTCGTATTTACGGTCTACCATTAAACTATTATTGTCTTTTAGTCAACTTTTAAAACTATTACATCAGGGAAAGCATTAAAAATGAAAATTTTAGTTATAGAAGATGATGAGTTAAATGCCTACGGACTAACTACTATTCTCACTAACAAAAATTATGCGGTAGAAGTGGCAACTGATGGCCATACAGCTTGGGATTTAATCGAAACTTATGATTATGATTTAATTCTGTTAGACGTGATCTTACCAAAACTAGATGGTATTAGTTTATGCCGAAAAATCCGTTCTAGTGGGAGACAAGTACCAATTTTATTATTAACCGGGTGTGATAGTAGTCATGAAAAGGCTATAGGTTTAGATGCTGGTGCGGATGACTATGTAGTTAAACCATTTGATCCAGAGGAATTAGTTGCCAGAGTTAGAGCATTATTGCGTCGAGGGAATGGTATTTCACAACCTATATTAACATGGGGAAATTTAAAATTAGATCCTAGTAGCTGTGAAGTCGCATATAACAATAATATAGTC
This sequence comes from Cuspidothrix issatschenkoi CHARLIE-1, assembly GCF_002934005.1. Taxonomy (GTDB): domain Bacteria; phylum Cyanobacteriota; class Cyanobacteriia; order Cyanobacteriales; family Nostocaceae; genus Cuspidothrix; species Cuspidothrix issatschenkoi. The sequence continues at coordinate 1,581 of NZ_PGEM01000042.1, forward strand.
CCCCTAACTCCCAAAGAATATGGACTTTTAGAATTATTTATGCGAAATCATCGCCGGGTATTTAGTTGTGGCATGATTTTAGAACATTTGTGGTCCTATGAAGATACACCAGGAGAAGAAGCCGTTCGCACCCATATTAAAGGTTTGCGAATGAAACTGAGAACCGTGGGTGCAGCTAGTGATTTAATAGAAACTGTTTATGGAATTGGTTATCGTCTCAGGTCTTACGAAGAAGAAGTAGAAAAATCTGTTAAGTCTCAAACTCTCACAGCGATCGCCAATATTTGGGAAAAATATCGGGGGCGAGTAGATCAACAAGTCTCTATTATAGAACAAGCTGTGGACAATTCAGAATTCATACAGCAAGCCTATCAAGAAGCCCACACTTTAGCGGGATCATTAGGGACTTTTGGTTTAAGTTTCGGTTCTGAATTAGCCAAAAAAATTGAGAAATTACTGAAAGGAAATAAAAACTTAACTGCCAAAGAAATAACTAAATTAAAAAATTTAGTTGAATTACTGCGTCAAGAAATTGAAGGCAAAAATCAGGAACAGCCCCCAGAAATTATCAATGATTCACGTCCGCTAATTTTAGGAATTATCAATGATAGTGTTTTCGCTAGAAAATTACAAAAACAAGCTGGTAGTTTTGGGTTAAAGTTGGTAATTACTAAAGAGTTGAATACGTATAAACATCAAAGTAATCAGCAATACCCCCAATTAATTTTAATTGATAATGGTTTAAATCATCAAGTAAAAGAAACTGAAAATTTACTATTGTCAATACAAAAATTATATCCACCTCTTCCTATATTGATTTTGAGTGATAACCTTGATATTTATGAGGATTTGCAATTAAGAAAATATGAGAAATATAATTTTTTACAAAAGCCTAAATCTGGAGATGAAATTTTATTCAAAATCAAAGAATTAGTAGATAATACCTCCTATGGTGAAGCCAAGATATTAATTGTTGATGATGATCCTCAAGTTTTAGCACTATTACAAACATTACTAACACCGTGGGGACTAAAAATTATTCCTCTCAATGATCCCCGAGAATTTTGGTCTGTCTGGGAAAACCAAAAACCAGATATGCTAGTTTTAGATATAGAAATGCCTCATATTAATGGCATTGAATTATGTCAAAATATTAGAAATAATCATCAGGAAAGTGAATTACCTATTTTGTTTTTGACTGTACATAATGATGCCGAAATAGTTAATCAAGTATTTAGTGCTGGTGCTGATGATTTTGTGAGTAAACCAATTATTGGTGCAGAATTAGTTACTAGAATTATTAATCGTTTAGAACGGGTCAAACTCAGGCAAAGAATTGAACAAACCCGTCAAGGAAAAAATATTGAAAAAGAAAATTTTCATCAGGCAATTAAAGAAAGCTATCATCGCTTATTATTGGTTTATCCCGAAGCCATTTTTATTGAGAGTGAGGGTAAATTTATATTTTTAAATGATGCTGCTGTACAACTTTTTGGTGTTGTTAAAGATAATGATTTAATTGCTAAATCAATTTTCGATTTTATCCATCCCGACTCACAAAGAGCAATTCGAGAAAATCTGGAACAAATAAAAGCAAATCAACAAGTAATTCCTTCAGATGAAGTTCAGTTTTTAAGCTTAAATAGAGATGTGATTTATGTAGAAATTGTTGCTACTGGGTTAACTTATCAGGGAAAACCAGCTACGCAAATTTTAGCGCGAAATATTACACAAAAGAAGCAGACAGAATTAGCTGTATATAAAACTAATAATGAACTAGAATTACGAGTTGCAGAACGGACAGCGGAGTTAATTAGTGTTAATCACAAATTACAAACTGAATTAGATGAACGGAAACGAACTCAGGAAGCTTTGCGAATTTCTCAAACTCGATTTGAAGGAATTTTAAGTATTGCTGATGATGCAATTATTTCTATTGATGGTAGTCAAGGAATTACTTTATTTAATCAAGGTGCAGAAAAAATATTTGGTTATTCTGCTGTGGAAGTATTAGGTAAACCTTTAGATATATTACTTCCTCAACGATTTACTGATGTTCATTCTCGTCATGTAGCTGATTTTGGCCAGACTCCTAATTTAGCTCGACGGATGGGGGAAAGACAAGAAATATTTGGTTGTAAAAAAGATGGTACAGAGTTTTCTGCGGAAGCGTCTATTTCTAAATTAGATATAAATGGAGAATATATTTATACTGTTATTTTACGAGATATTACTGAGCGTCGCCAGATTGAGCGGATGAAAGATGAGTTCGTCTCTGTTGTTAGTCATGAACTTCGCACTCCTTTGACTTCTATTCACGGTTCTTTGGGAATGTTGACGAGTGGGTTGTTACCTACAGACTCGGAACAGGGTAAACGTCTATTACAAATTGCTACAGATAGTACGGATCGTTTAGTGAGATTAATTAACGATATTCTCGACATTGAGCGCATTGAGTCCGGTAAAGTGAAAATGGAAAAGGAAATCTGCAATTTGGAGGATTTAATTACTTCAGCATTGAGTATAATCCAACCTTTAGCAGATAAGGCAAATGTAAATTTATCTGTTTCTAGTTTACCTGTCCAATTATGGGTTGATCCTGATCGAATTGTGCAAATTTTAACTAATTTATTGAGTAATGCGATTAAATTTTCTCTTCCTAATTCTAGGATATCGGTGATAGTTAAACAGCAAAATCATGAGGTTTTATTAGCCGTTAAAGATACGGGAAGAGGGATTCCTGAAAATAAATTAGATAGTATTTTTGAGCGTTTTCAACAGGTGGATTCTTCCGATTCACGCAATCATGATGGTACGGGTTTAGGTTTGGCAATTTGCAAAAGTATTGTTTTACAGCATGATGGATCTATTTGGGTGGAAAGTGAGTTAGGTAAAGGGAGTAATTTCTATTTTACTTTACCAATTATCACCAATATCTCAACTGAAGAATTGGTGAATGTAGATATTGATGAATCAATGATTATTTCTGAAAATTATCCTCTAGTTTTAGTTTGTGATGATGATGCAGTAATTAGAAATGAGTTAGCACAATTACTAAAACAAGGAGGATATCGTGTAGTAACGGTTGCTACAGGTAAGGAAGCGATCGCCACAGCAATTCATGAACATCCAGATGTGATTGTTCTAGATTTATTAATGCCAGAAATGAATGGTTGGGAAACCATGGCATTATTGAAAGAACGCACAGATACTCAGGATATACCCATTGTTATTTGTAGTGTTTATAAGCAAGATCATAATAACCATCTTCATCCTGATTTTGTAGATTGGTTAAGCAAACCAGTAGAGGAAAAATCTCTATTACAGTCTTTAAGAAAAGTGGTATCTAAATCTGCTCGAAGAGTGAAAATTTTAATTGTTGAAGATGATCATGATCTGGCAGATTTATTAGCCACTGTCTTAGAAAGACACGATATTGAAACCTTTATTGCTAAAACTGGTAAGGAAGCTATTCAACTTAGTCAAAAAGTCAATCCTGATTTAATTATTCTCGATTTGATTTTACCAGAAAGTGACGGTTTTACAGTGGTAGATTGGTTAAAACAACATAATCAACTTTATAATATTCCTGTGGTTGTTTATTCAGCTAAAGATTTAGATGATTCAGAACGTCATCGCCTAAAATTAGGACATACAGAATTTTTAACTAAAGGGAGAGTGACAACTAATGAATTTGAACAACGGGTAATGGATTTATTACAAAGAATGACTCATAGGAAGTCTAATTAATTATCATTTGGGCAACTAGAAGTCGCAGCTACAAAGACAAAACCCACCATCGTGGGTTAAATTTAACATAGTCCTCAAATTTGGGTGCTAAACATGATAAAAAAACGAATTTTAGTAATTGATAATGAAGAATATATTCAAGAAGTAGCAAAGATTTGCTTAGAAACTGTTGCAGGTTGGGAAGTTGTTACTGCTAGTTCTGGTAAGGAGGGAATTGTACAAGCAGAAAATTATCAACCAGATGCTATTTTACTAGATGTGATGATGCCAGATATGAATGGACTAGTTGCTTTTGAAAAGTTACAAGCTAATCCTGTAACTAAAGAAATTCCCGTGATTTTCTTAACTGCAAAAATCCAAGTTGCAGATCGTCGTCGTTATGCTGCTTTGGGAATAAAAAGTGCGATCGCTAAACCATTTAATTCCTTAGAATTAGCTGGACAAGTAGCAACAGCTTTAGGTTGGAATTTAGAAACTGCCAAATAGGGGTTGCTGAAAAAGTTGTCTGTGAGGAGAGGGAACAGGGAACTCTTAA
>NZ_PGEM01000042.1:5905-35946 GCF_002934005.1 Cuspidothrix issatschenkoi CHARLIE-1
CTCCATTTGCCAAAACCTTGCACTTGCTTGTTCTTAAAATCCGCGAAACCCCTATTAATAACCGGTTATAGCTTTATTCAGCAAGCCCCAAATAAAAAATTATTCTATTGATAGAATGATTGAAAAATATGGCGGTTTTCCGTTAGAATGATCCTCTAAAGGAAATATATTGTTTATAAATTTCCTCGTAGCAATTTCTAATATTTAATTTGTCAGAATCAGGTGGTTATGGAGCGATGGCCTGTGTAGCCATCCTGAAAATCCTCATAATCCTGGATATCCTGATTCTGACAATTAAACTATCAAATTCCCAAATTTAGGACTCCACCACCCTTTTTCAGTATTGAAATAAGCGACATCTTTATGTTTTTTATCCTTCCATGATTCCTGACCAGAACACCGTAACATTGTTTTATTCTGCCCATCTTTAATATAACTATACTCCTCTAAGGGTTTCTTACATACCGGACAGGGATAGGAGGTAATTTTAGCTGGTGGTTTAGGAGTCTTTTCTGTTTCCGATGTTTTCGTTTTCGGCACTTCCCAAGTTTTATTAAAATCACTCCAAAACATCACAATATTTTCACACCCACTCACACATTTAAGGAAGTATTTCTTTTTAACTTTACTACTAGGAATTTTAGCTAGAAAATTCTTACACTCAGGACAGCGAGTTTTAGAATTTTCATATTTACGATCAAGCAAATTATTAGTTTTAGCTGTACCCGACGAATTAACAACCACAGTTTTCGCTTTACAAAGCGCAGGTACAAAATAATTTTGATTCCAAGTAGTTAAATAATGTTGCCAAGAGTTTTTTCCTTCAGCAATTTTATCTAATTCTGCTTCCATCTTGGCAGTAAATTCCGCCTCTAATAAATCTGGTAATGCCTTTTGTAAAAAGTCATCAACTTCTAAACCTAAAGCTGTAGGATGAAGATGATCTTTTTTCAATTCAATATAATTGCGTTTCTTTAAAGTAGCAACTGTAGGCGCGTAGGTACTAGGACGACCAATACCTTTTCTTTCCATCAATTGAACCAGTTTTGGTTCACTATATCTTGGTGGTGGTTGGGTTTGTTTCTTCTCATGTCCCGCATTTTCTAAAGTTAGCATTTGTCCCTGTTGCAATATAGGTAAAACGGCATCTTTACCCAGATTAGGCCAGTATTTTGCATAACCGTAAAATTCTACAACTTGTCCTCTAGCTTGCCATAAAATATTACCTGATTGAGTAATGATGATAGTTTTTCTAACTTGTGCGGGACGACATTGGGAGGCAACTGCTCTTTTCCAAATCATCACATACAAGTTAAACTCATCTTCAGGTAATTCTGCCCGCAACTGCACTGAAGGCCGAAATACATCTGTAGGACGAATGGCTTCATGTGCTTCCTGTGCTGTTTTACTACTCCGATGTTTTGTTACTTGCTGAGGTACATTCTGGGGGTCATTTTGTTCCAACCATTGACGCACACTAGCACAAAATTCAGGACTCAGCATCACTGAATCGGTTCGCATATATGTAATTAATCCTGCCTCATATAGCTTCTGTGCCACCTGCATGGTTTTGTCGGGGGCAAATTTCAGCTTAGAACCGGCTGCTTGTTGGAGGGTGGAGGTGGTAAATGGTGGGGGTCGTTGACGATAGGTGAGTTTCCCTTCAACTTGAATAATTTGATGGGGATGCTGCTTTGCTTCTGCAACTAATCTGTTTGCTTCTGCTTCGGAAAGAACTCGTTTAGATTCTGGTTTTTCTGGATTATTACTAGCTGCATCATCGTGAGTTTCAGTCTCTTGTTCTGGTGTTTCTCTGGCAGAATTTGCCGTACCCTTGTAAAAAGCCCGAAATCCTTCTTTATAGTCTACCCACACACTCCAGTAATCTTGGGGGACAAAAACCTGAATTTCTCTTTCGCGCTGACAAATTAGGTGTAATGTGGCGCTTTGAACTCTACCTACGCTTTTTGCCCCGTTATTTAATGCCCAAACTAGGGGACTGCCTTTATAACCTACCAGTTTGTCAAGACAATCTCGACATAATCCTGCACCGATTAAATTGGTGTCGAGTTTTCTGGGATGGGAAATGGCCGCTTTTACCGCCGATGCTGTAATCTCAGTATAAACGACTCTCTTGGGTTCTCTCAAACCTAACGTTTCTTTGAGATGCCAAGCAATGGTTTCTCCTTCTCGGTCTGGGTCTGTAGCTAAAACAACTTCATCAACTTGTCTAATAGCAGCTTTAAGTTGTTGAATAGTTTCTTTGGCGCGTTGGTCACGGGGAATATAATTACACTGGACACTATTACCATCCATAGTGAATCCCAGTGAATCATCACCCTCATTACTAAGTTCGCGGATATGTCCACAACTAGCGCGAACTATCCAATCTGCACCGAGAATTTGACTCAGTTTTTTGACTTTACCGGGAGACTCGACGACTAGGAGACGTTTGGGCATGGTGCTTGATTTCTGAATGCTCTATTATTGGTAATAGTAAGTAGTTTGACACAATTGATTACACAAAATCCTGTTCATACACCCCGTTTCAAAATATCGTAATATAAACATAGGGACGGATGGCCTTTCGACCCTACAAAATTTTCATTAGGACTTACGCAAGATATGGTTAAAACCCCGATTTTTTAGTAGGGGTAATTAATGAACTACTCATTTAAAGATCAGAAAGAAATTGATTTTAATTCTGTCATTGCCAAGCAAAAAGTAGTTAAAGTTTAATAAATTAAATCAACTAATAATGCAATCAGATTTACAAACATCCCTAGATTTAGAATCACCTATTTTTTCCCATATTCCTGTTCTCAGTCAAGAAGTGATTACAGGTTTAAATATTCAACCAGGTGGAAATTATTTAGATTTAACTGTCGGTGGTGGAGGTCACAGTCGCTTAATATTAGAAACTGCTGAAGATGTTAAAATAACTTGTGTTGACCAAGATGAGGACGCTTTAAAAGCCGCAAAAGAGAACTTATCAAAATTTGGGGATAGAGTTAAATTTATTCATAGTAACTTTGCCAATTTTCAATTTCCCGAAAATAGTTATGATGGAATTTTAGCTGATTTAGGAGTAAGTTCCTATCATTTAGATAACCCAGAAAGAGGGTTTAGTTTTCGCAACACTGCAAACTTAGATATGCGAATGAACCAGCAACAATCTTTAACTGCTGGCGATATCATCAATGAATGGGACGAAAAAGAATTAGCGGATATTTTCTTTAAATATGGTGAGGAGAGACTTTCGAGAAAAATAGCCCGAAGAATAGTAGAAAAACGCCCCTTTAATAATACTACAGAATTAGCAGAGGCGATCGCCTATTCCGTACCTCCTAAATATCGTCATGGGAGAATTCACCCCGCAACTCGTGTTTTTCAAGCCTTACGCATAGCAGTGAATGACGAGTTAAAAGTTCTAGAAACCCTCATAGAAAAAGCACCAAACGCCCTTATTCCCGGTGGAAGAATAGCGATCATCAGCTTTCACAGCTTAGAAGACCGACTCGTTAAACATGGTTTGAGAAATTCCCCATTATTGCGAATATTGACAAAAAAACCCATAATTGCCACAGAAGGAGAAACAAAAGAAAACCCCCGTTCTCGTTCTGCTAAATTGAGAATAGCAGAAAAGAAAAATATAGAACAATAATAGAGATTTTCCATAAAACATCTCTACACTTACACAGAAATCAACTTCAACTCTCTTCCTCTGTGTCCTCTGTGGTATGCCTAACAGCACACCTTGCGAACGTTTTCCATAACTCTTATGCAAACCATCCTCCGTCACCGTCGCCAAAAACTAGCAGAAATCATAGACTTTCCCGCCATTCTTTGGTCAGGTAGTAGCAGCCCTCGCAACTTCTCCGCCAATACCTTCCCCCATCGCGCCAATAGCCATTTCCTCTATTTTGCGGGAATTCCCCTGGAAAACGCCGCCATTCGCCTAGAAAGTGGCAAACTACAACTATTTATAGATGACCCCCACCCCAGTAGCGCCCTGTGGCATGGAGAAACCCCCACCCGTGAAGAAATCGCTGCCAAAATAGGTGCAGATGAGGCCAAAACCATGGCAGAATTAGGAAGTTATTTGGAAAATGTCGCCACTCTTCCCGTTCAAGATGCTACTACTTGGACACAGCAAACACAACTTTTAAATCGCTGGGTTTTACCAAAAAATCCACTAGAAGGAATTGATTTAGAACTAGCAAAAGCCATTGTTTCCCTCCGTCTCACCCACGACGCAGCCGCCTTAGTAGAATTACGTAAAGCTGCGGCGGTGAGTATAACGGCACACAAAGCTGGAATGGCTGCAACTGGGAAAGCTAAACTCGAAGCCGAAGTCCGCGCTGCAATGGAAGCAGTAATTATCGGTCAAAATATGACCAATGCCTACACCAGTATTGTTACAGTTCATGGTGAAGTTTTACACAACAATCATTATTACCACTCTCTGCAACTAGGAGATTTACTTTTAGCTGACGTGGGTGCAGAAACCCAAACAGGTTGGGCGGCGGATATTACACGGACTTGGCCTGTTTCTGGTAAGTTTTCATCTACCCAAAGAGATATTTATGATATTGTTTTAGCCGCCCATGATGCTTGTATTCAAAATATAGCTCCTGGGGTAGAATATGCAGAAATTCATTTATTAGCGGCAACTATCATTGCTGAAGGTTTAGTAGATTTAGGAATTTTGCAAGGTAAACCAGAAGATTTGGTAAAAATGGATCTTCATGCTTTATTTTTCCCCCACGGAATTGGGCATCTTTTAGGTTTAGATGTTCATGATATGGAAGATTTGGGAGATATAGCCGGGTATGATGAAGGCAGAAATAGAAGTAGCCGTTTTGGTTTAAGTTATTTGCGGTTAAATCGTCCTTTACGTGCTGGAATGTTAGTCACAATTGAACCGGGATTTTACCAAGTTCCCGCAATTTTAAATGATCCAAAAATTCGTGATCAATATCAATATTTAGTTAATTGGGAAAGATTAGAAAAATTTGCCGATGTGCGAGGAATTAGGATTGAAGATGATGTATTAGTTACAGCATCAGGAAGTGAGGTTTTAACAGCCTCATTACCAAGTCAAGCCACTGCTATTGAAGATTTAGTTAGTTGTTAAATTTTAAATGCTAAATCTTGATAGTTTAAATGATTTCAAAACAATGAAAAAAACCCTATAGCAACTTCTCCTAAAAAATATCCGTTGCTACCATCAATTAGTAACAACGGATATTTTTCGATATATTCCTACAAAAATCGGGAATAATTAACTATTTCTCTTTTTTCTCAAAACGAGGGGGTTCGCGGAAGGCGATCGCAAAAAAGAGTACACCTATTGCTAGGGTTAAAATCAAGATGTAAGCAACACTTTCCATATTCTTCAGATCCTGCCTGTTGAGCCAGTAATTTTAGTTTAGCAAGCCGGGGAAAAAGTATGAAGTAGATTTTCCTACTTCATCAGGACTTACGCAAAACATCACGAAAGTAGGGGTAATTCATGAATTACCCCTACGAAAGAATCAGGTTTTTGATTGCTTTGTGCGTAAGTCCTATTCATACCTGATCCAAGTTTTAAGCTTCCGTTCTTCGGCGAGTTGTCTTGTCACCCAACTTCTGGAACAGACCCCATTCAACTTGTTCTTCTTCAATTTCCACACCGGCAAATACATCACGGTAAATTGTCCGTGAACCGTGCCACAAGTGGCCAAAGAAGAATAATAGAGCGAATACAGCATGACCAAAGGTGAACCAACCTCTGGGAGAAGTACGGAATACACCGTCCGATTTCAAGGTTTCTCTGTCAAATTCAAAGATTTCTCCACCTTGAGCCTTACGAGCAAACTTCTTCACATCGGCGGGATCTGTAAAGGTTTTACCATTCAAATTACCGCCGTAGAAGCTGACAGTTACGCCAGTTTGTTCAAAGCTATATTTAGATTCTGCCCGACGGAAGGGGATGTCAGCACGGACAACACCATCTTTGTCGGTCAAAATTACTGGGAAGGTTTCAAAGAAGTTAGGCAGACGACGAACTGTTAACTCGCGTCCTTCCCCATCTGTGAAGACAGCGTGACCTTGCCAAGATTCGGCAATACCATCACCATTTACCATTGCACCGGTACGGAATAAACCACCTTTAGCGGGGCTATTACCAACGTAATCATAGAAAGCTAATTTTTCAGGAATCTTCGCCCAAGCTTCACTTAGAGAAGCACCTTCAGCAACACTGGTTTGCACACGGCGCTGAATTTCTTGACGGAAGTAACCTTGATCCCACTGATAGCGGGTAGGGCCAAACAATTCGATGGGGGTGGTAGCGTTACCATACCACATAGTTCCAGCTACTATGAAAGCAGCAAAGAATACTGCGGCGATACTGCTGGAAAGTACGGTTTCAATGTTACCCATCCGTAGGGCTTTATAGAGCCTTTCGGGGGGTCTAACAGTGAGGTGGAATAAACCAGCAATAATACCAACTACACCAGCCGCAATGTGGTGAGCAACAACGCCACCGGGGTTGAAGGGGTTAAACCCAGCCGGTCCCCATTCTGGTGCTACTGGTTGAATACTGCCAGTGATCCCATAGGCATCAGACACCCACATTCCTGGGCCAAATAGTCCAGTGAGGTGGAAAGCACCGAAGCCAAAACAAAGTAAACCAGATAAGAACAGGTGAATACCAAACATTTTTGGTAAGTCTAGAGCAGGTTCGCCAGTGCGAGGATCTCTAAACAGTTCCAAATCCCAGAAAACCCAGTGCCAAACGGCAGCCAAGAATAATAAACCAGAGAGAACAATGTGTGCAGCAGCAACGCCTTCAAATGACCAGAAACCGGGATCTACTGCGGTGTTTCCAGTTACGCTCCAACCGCCCCAAGATTCGGTTACGCCTAAACGTGCCATGAAGGGAAGTACGAACATCCCTTGTCGCCACATGGGGTTAAGAACTGGATCACTGGGGTTGTAAATGGCTAATTCGTACAGCGCCATTGAACCAGCCCAGCCAGCTACTAAAGCTGTGTGCATTAAGTGTACAGAAATCAGCCGACCTGGATCGTTCAGAACGACTGTATGTACTCGGTACCAAGGTAGTCCCATTGACTACTAGCCTCCTGGATGAGTTATGTTTACAAAGCAATTTTCTTACTGAGGTTCAAAAAGGACGGAAACCGTCAATTAGAAGAATCTCTGGGTTTTTTTATTGCTGATTTTGAGTTTGGTAATACCGACTCACTACCATAGATTGAGTTCTTTTTCAAGAACTAGCTGTTTAAGTGTTGGGCGATCGCATGACCGCCCCGTAGGCATTACTAAACAAAAATGAGAATATTTTAAAAAGTGTAACTATTGATGGAACGCTTTGCAAGGGTTTCCATTGCTGGGATTACCTAGCCTGTGGCTTAAACATCATTACCGACCGCTAGAAATGCTGGTTATAACCTCATTTATCTAAAAAGCGGAAGTTTTTTCAGTCCACTATTCCAGCATAAAACTAAATTGGAGTTTTATCAGGCGAACTGCTACAAGCATTTCCTCACTATGGCCTGTAGAGAAATTACAGGTTTTATTTTAGACCAAGTTTACATATCTAAGTTATGGCGAGATATCTTCTTCATCACAATGGGGTACTGATGATCCTATGATTATTGGTCGTATTCTTGACTATGTTCCTGGTGTAGTGATCTATTAATATTTAAAAATATTTTTAATATTTTGTGTCAAATAAAACATTTGAACCTTAGAGTAAAATTTCTACATCGCGTATGTCTTAAATAAAGATAATGAGTGAATCTAACTTCAACGCTGAAAACCACGTCACGGCCGTTATTTCCCATCTAGTCAAACCAGGACGAGAAGAGGGATATGAAGAATGGATCAAAGGTATTATTCCTGTCGCCAAATCATTTGCAGGACATCTAGGAGTTAATATCATTCGTCCCCAGGTAGGAGTGCGTCAGGATTATATTATTGTTCTTCACTTTGATAATAATGAGAATCTACAAACTTGGTTAAATTCTACAGTACGTAGTGAATGGATTGAACGAGTTAAACCCTTAATTCAAGAACAGGAAAACGTACAAGTTAACACAGGGTTAGAAACTTGGTATGAATTACCCAAAAGACCTCAAAAATCTCCACCTAAGCGTTATAAAATGGTGTTACTCACCTGGTTGGGTGTCTTCGTGACCTTAGTGACTGTGAAATTTATCATCGGTCCGTTGCTGAATGCTATCCATCTTCCTGAGTTACTAGCGCAATTTATTATCGTTGGCATAGTGGTGTGGATACTTACATACCTTCTCATGCCTCAATTGACCAAATTATGCTACAAATGGCTTTACCCAACCTCTTAGTAACACTTAAAAAATTTAGCTTAACCGACTTGGGAAAATTAAAACTGTAACCATAACCAAAAATTGTAGTCATCAATATTTCGCTGCTATTTTATTTGAAGATGGCAAGGAAACGATAAACCTCAAAGACGAGGGACTACGAATACTTCGGCCGCGCTTAGTACAAGTTTTTAACCTGAGCGAAGCCGAAGGTTTGACCTCTGGAACGAAGGATAAAGCCTGTCGCCGAGAAGTAAGTCGCAGTAATAGAGGACGAAAGAAGTCTACTACTGTACTTTCTGCTGGACAGGAAGCCAACACTGTACCGTCAGGTCAGTGTGGGTAGTTCACACAACCAATTCAAGATTCTGAAGCTGACACTTAGCCTCAGCCGTTGCCAAGCGTTGAATTACTTGTTCAGCACTGATCAGTCTTCTCAAAACAACTCTACCAATAACATCATTAGCCAATTCTAAAGAGATGGGCTTGACTTCTATCGTCACAATTGCCTCCTCTACTTGATAAAGCCAGAGTAATTCCTGGTTTTCCGTCAAACAAAGATTTAACTGTTTAATTTCTGGTTCTCTCCGCCAGGCGATCATCTGCCATAGTCCATCAGATGCCCAAACTCTGCCAATTTTCCATCCCTCAGCCAGAAAAAAATATTTCACAGTCTTATTCTCACTTTTCAAGTTTCAAAATGTGTTCACTATCAAGCGTTGACTGCACCCATAAAACACGCCTTTAACCAATCATAGTCTTGGTATATAATTTGGTGAAAATGTTACTTTTTGTATAGAGATGCTTAAAACTATCTAAAGAAAATAAATTTTAGCACAAATCTACTTAGATAAACATACATAGCAATTGTAGCAATATTTAATATATTAAATAACTTATGCATATAAAATACGAATGAATACTGAGTTAAGATGACTATGAATCGTATTTAATCAGTATGAAGCAAAAAACAGAAAAAATACAGATAAAGTTTTGTTAAAATTAAATCTCTGTAAATGTTTATCTGAAAACGTTTTGGAGTTTTTCTTTGCAAAAGCATGACTTGTTTTTTTCATGTATATATGCTGCAATAGATCCTAAGTCTGATGTCCTTTATGGCACTAGACAGAATTTAACAGCAACTATTTTTAGTGTGTCTCAATTTTCTCTATTAATACTGTACAGGGCTGAATCTGGATTTCAGATATCAGTAACAAACTTGGCTAGAAGTAAAAGCAACCAAAAACTTTAGGAGCATAGTAAACAATGGCAGTTTCATTAACTAAAGGACAACGGATATCACTAGAAAAAGTTTCCCCAGGACTGATCGAAGTATTTGTAGGCTTGGGATGGGATGTTAAGGTTGTGGATACTGGCTTAGATTTTGATTTAGATAGCTCCGTTTTTCTCCTGGGAAGTAACGAAAAATTAATTTCTGATCAACACTTCATTTTTTACAATAATCTCACTAGTCCAGATGCTGCCAAATCAGTTCAACACACGGGAGATAATTTAACTGGTGCAGGTGATGGTGATGATGAAGTTATTAAGATTCAGTTACAAAAAATCCCTGCGGATGTCCAAAAAATCGTCATAGCTGTCACTATTCATGAAGCAGCAGAACGACATCAAAATTTTGGTCAAGTGCAAAATGCCTTTATTCGAGTTGTAAATGCTCAAAACGAACAAGAAGTTATTCGCTATGACCTAGTTGAAGACTACTCCATTGAAACTGCATTAATTATGGCTGAACTTTACCGAAAAGACGGTGAATGGCGTTTAAACGCCGTTGGTTCAGGCTATCAAGGTGGATTAAAAGCTTTATTAGATCGGTTTAGCTAGGAGAAATTAAAAATGGCAATTAATCTCCAGAAAGGACAGAGAATTTCTCTTTCTAAAGAAGCTCCTGGTCTAACCAAATTGATGTGTGGACTGGGTTGGGATGTAGTTAAAAAGTCTGGTGGTGGATTTTTTAGGAATTTTGGTGGTGGTGGTCATGACTATGATCTAGATGCTTCTGTAGTTTGCTTGGATGCTAATGGTAAATTAACGGCAAAAGAGAATATTATCTACTTTGGTAATCTTCAACATTCATCAGGATCAATCGTCCATACAGGAGATAATTTAACTGGTGCTGGCGATGGAGATGATGAAGTAATCATTATTGATTTACCGCGCATTCCTGCTGATATTGCTAAATTAGTCCTCGTCATCAATATTTACGATTGCATTGCTCGTAAACAAGATTTTACCCAAGTTGACAATGCCTTTGTTAGATTGGTAAATTCAGCTAATAACAAAGAATTAGCTCGATATAACCTATCTGGTAAAGAGTACAGCGGCATGACAGGGATGGTTTTAGCTGAAGTTTATCGCCATAATAATGAGTGGAAAATGGCAGCTATTGGTAATGGTGTGAGTGTTAATGGCTTAGGGGAACTTGTTGCATCTTATTGTTAAAGAATGTCACTTTACGATCGCCTGAATTTAACCAAAAAACCCAAGACAAATCGTAAATCGCAAGTTCCCATCTGGGAACGGCTTAACCTGGAAAGACCAGCAAAACCACGCTGTCAAGGTTGCCGTTCTCGGATTCAACTTGATTGGCGTATATGTCCATCATGTGGCTCATTTCTAACTTCTAAAGAACCAGAAATGCACTATTGTATTTGGATAGACATTTCTGGAAGCATTCACGCAAATGATCACAATAATACCATGCTAGAAATAATGGCCGATGCTTTGGCTAAAGTTTTTAGTGCTTTTAGAAGTGTTCATGTATTTTTAACTTCAGAAAAACCAGAAGAAAAAGAATGGGGACGTAATTTTACTCATGTATATGTATTTTCAGATCAGCAACCTGTAGATTATTTAGGAATAGCTAGTTTCCGTCATCATCAAGTTACAGATATTGCTGCTGTTCGCATTGACCAAATTATCAATACTGCCAATCAAGCTAATTTAAATTTAGGTCAATTTTCTAATTTAATAGCTAATACTATCGCCCATGAAATTGGTCACACCTTGGGATTAGATCATTCACTATTACCAACAGATGTGATGCACGATGGATTGGATCATCGCATTCATAGTTTAATGCCTCCTTCTTTTCATGTAGGACAAATTATTTCTATGAATAAAGCTATTCGTCATCGGCTTACATTAATCCATCCACCCAATTATTAACCTAAATCAACAACTACCCAGTAATAGAATTATCACGGGACTTATACGATGAACACCAAAACTAAAATTGACTGTCCTGTTTGTGGTTATCAAGGAATTCAAACTAACACTTGTCCTAATTGTGAGACAGATATTTATTTGATTCGCTCCCTAGAAGAACTACCGCAACGTCCTAAATCTTGGACAACAGGAATTGCCATCTTTATGTTAACGATCGGTTTAATAATCGGTGCAGCAGGTAGTTTTTTTGCCCTCCAAACATTTATGTATACCGCAAATGTATCTAATTCTGCCGTATCCGCTAGTTCTACCCCAACTTCACAGATAATTACTCCTGTTGTCCCTCAACCAGCCCCTTCAGTAGCTACTTATACGGTACAATCTGGAGATACTCTGAGTAGTATTGCGGCTAAACTTTGTAGTAAATCTAGTGATTGGAAATTAATCGTTGCTGTTAACCCGGAATTACAGAAAAGAGAAAATAAATTAGATGTAGATCAGGTATTAAAAATACCTAGTAACTGTAAGGAACAAACCCCATGAATATATAGGAACAATTCATGAATTGTGCTTATTAGGATAATTTTCACTAGATGTCTAATGGGTCTAATAAACGGCGAAAATAGGGTTCTAAGTGTTCCTGCATTTGTTCTGAAATCCCATCCTGATTTAAAATACTGGAGGGAACTTCCTGTAGTGTTCCAGTTAAGTAATTGTTGTGATATTGAGTAATATATTGGCCCATTGTATTGATAGAGATTCCGTCATGATGAAGGGCATTTGCAACTGCGGCGGGAGTAATGGCCAGAATCTCCGTATCTTCAAATGTGGTAATTTTAACTAGTGGTAATGGTTCTCCCATAAAAAGATTCATCTCTCCAAAGAAATCTCCTATCAGGAATTTTTCTATTGGAGCATCTGGTTGCTGACGGATAAATTCCTGTCTCTGGTCTATATTCTCAATCTCAGAGGCTAAACTTGCATAGAGCCAATAAAGAGATGATACTTCTTTAGCCACTTGGTAAGTCAGGGAGAACGCAACCGGACCGATGTACTCAGCTAACTCAGAGGCAACTTGTTCAACTGCTAGTGGTTTGAGAGCATAGCTAGACTGGGTATGATTCTGCGGTTGACGACTAAAGGGTTTAAAGGTAATTGTTTCTAAATTCGGGACTAATTTTTGTTCTATCATGACACAACCTCTTACTACCAGAAACATTCCTGGGGAAAGAAGATTTTGAGAATTAAGCAATTCGTCCGCATCAAACAGTAGGGTTTTTGAATGTTCTACCAGAAGCCTTTGAGCCTCGACAGTTAAATTTCTAAAAAATTCAATGTTGCTAACAAGTTGTAACAGACGTTCATTCTCAGTGGACTGATACTCACTTCCCAAGCTAGTACGACTCAGAGCATACCAAACCCGACAGCGAATTTCTGGATCCGTATGGTTTTCGGCCTCACTGTAGTTTTTGGGATAGTAAAATAATTTATAGTTGACTTCCTCTAGCCCATAAGACCACATTCTGACAAATACGGGTTTGTCAAGATTAATATTTGACAGGGGTTGGTTGATTACTGCCTTACACGCGATATCCATCACCTGGTTAGGTGGAACATGGGCAGAAGTTGTAAAGTCCACTGTTCGATAGACCGAACTAGGGGTGATCATCTTGACTAATTCTTTAGCGATCACACCATTAGGAACATAAGTAATTTCACCAGATGTGAGACGGATATCTGTTGAATTCCAATCTATTGATTCCACCACCCCTTCTACAACAACCCCTTCTAATGCCTGAACTTGAATCTGATCGCCAATTTGAAACGGTTGGTTAATCTGAAGAAAAATGCCAGAAAGGAAATTTCCTAGTGGTTCTTGCATTGCAAATCCAACAATTGCCGTAAATAAAGCAGAAGTAGTAAAAAACGTTGTGGTTTCCTGACCGAGAATACGTAGAATAATAAAAGTGCAGATCAAATACAGAAAACCTGAGACTATTAATTTCAATAATCTTGATGGGCGCGTTCTTTTTTTACGAGTTAACCAAAAATTGATTACTAAGAAAGAAACAGCATTAACAATAACTATGCTAACACTTATTAATACGGCAATTTTCAACCAATATAATAATGTGGGAAAAACTTGTTCGGGGTTGTTTGAAATAACAACATAAATGAATAACAGACATCCGGTAAATGCAACTTGGAAAAGAGCTAAAAAATTTTTCATATAGAATCCTCGATTACCGATAATAACTCTAATAATGGCTGATTGTGTTGGACAATTTAACCTATACAAAGTTATTTTTTGTCTGCTTCTAAGGCTTTATTGAGACTGATTAATAAGCGATTAATTGCTTTGTTAAGCGGGCTTAATGAATTGGATTTATCTTCTGGGAGTTGAGACCTTTCCAACTGATGCAGACTAATTTCTTCCAGTAGTTGAGTAATAGTATCTAGAGGTTTGGTAATCCATTTCTGTACAATTAGAAGAACTGTGGTGTATGCTACCAAAAATACGCTGGCGATCGCCAATAAATAAGACCCGACAGACTTCTGTGCCTCCTGATATTGAACAACTGTGGGGACTGAAATAATCCTTGTTCCGACGATTTCATTTAGTTTCCAGCCAAAACCATTCTCACTACCATAGGTTTTTATCAGAGAAGGAGGAGCATTTTCCGGTTTACCATGGCAAACTAAACAACTGGACTTAGTAATCTGAATTGGTTTGGCCATATAAAGGGTTTTTTGTCCGCTTATTAAATCCAGCCGCTCACCTATTTTTTCCTTGATATTAGGATTTTTGGCAAAGTATTCAATTATTTCAACTTCCCACCCTACCGCTAAATCTTTGCGGTTTGTTGGGTTAATGGCATTTTCTCGATAGGTGTACCCTTTGTTTTCTTTGGTTGTCCCTAATTGATTCAAAATCTGTTGGGCAGCATAGGAGGGAACAGTGATTTTACTAAACTCAGGTACTTCTTGATTTCTGTCAGCTAAATTTAATACATTTTCACGTGATTTATCTTCCGTAAGAAGAGCAAATTGAGGTTGAACTTGATTTGATGTGTAATCTCTCGTAGCGGCTGCTGTTTCTAAAAGCAATGTAGCCTTGCGTATAATGTCTTTCCTGGCACCACTGTACTCTAGTCCCCAAATAGATAAGCCACAAATAATCCACCCTGTGAAGAAAATACCAAATATAATTAGGGTAAGTCTTGTTTGAAGTTGTTTCATCAGTATAGGAAGTTAGGTTGAATTTTAAATAAGTATTTTGTAACTTAATTTATACCCTACGTAATTTTACCCCATAACTCGTTCACAAGTCAAGGGGTAAGAATATGTTTTAAAACTTTAATCAGGGGTTACTCAACAAGTTGTTTTCCAGAGTGCGGGGTTACGTGCAATTTGTCAGTTAATAGTTAAACATACTCATATAATCAGCTTTTATGTAATCATTAGACATCTCCAGAAATTAAAGATGCTTCTTGACCTGAAACCCTTGTAGAGAAGTTCTATGGGTAGGGGTAGGGGTTCTCGTCTCTACCATCCTTTTTGGAGATGTCTATTTCCATCCCCAAGTCAACACTTGGGCTAAAAAATCTTAGCTGTGCTATCCAAAGAGATTTCCCGTGTCTGACTTATCACCTAATTATCTCATTACCTTAGAATTACGAGATTTACTCGTAGAAAAACTCGGCGTTCTCCAAAAAAATAATGTAGCATTACAACAATCTTTAAGAGAACAGCAAACCCAAACTACAGCCCAAACAGAAGATTTATTCTTAGAACTTTTAGAAGTCGCTGATGCTCTAGAAGCCTTATTAAACTACCTAGAAAATAATCCCGATCCCAGTCCAGAATTTATGGAACGGCTACCGAAATCCATTGGTGCAGTTAATCGCAAGTTTCTTAGTGTCTTAAATAAGCGACAAATTTTACCTATAGAATTACAGGAAGGAACAGAACCAGATTTTAACTTATGTCGGGTCATTGATCGAGAAGAAAGAACAGATATGCCAGACCAAACAATCACTAAAATTGTCCGTCGCGGTTTCCTTTTGGGTGAAAAAGTCTTCCGTCCCACAGAAGTTATTACCGCTAAATCAGATAATGGATAATTTGTCAGTTGTTCGGAGGAAACATCTTCTCCCTGCTCCCCTGCCCCTCTATCACCCTTACACCGTTAACTATGACTACTGAGAAAAGTGATATAAAAGATACTTCATCACAAACAAACATAAAGAGTAGTTGGCAGGAAAATCTAGTTTTAATTACTATTGCCCTGTGTTTAGCCCTCTTAATTCGGACGTTTATTGCTGAACCACGTTTAATTCCATCTGAATCAATGTATCCTACCTTACACACAGGTGATCGCCTAGTGGTGGAAAAAGTATCCTATCGGATCCATCCCCCCAAAACCGGCGATATCGTCGTTTTTAGCTCACCACCAGAATTACAACGGCGGGGCTATCCTCAAAATCAAGCCTTTATTAAACGGGTAATTGGTGAACCAGGTGCAGTAATTAGCATCGTCCAGGGTAAAGTCTACCTCAACGGTAAAGCCTTGACAGAAGACTACATTGCCGAACCTCCAAATCGTCCATTTCCAGAAATCAAAGTCCCAGAAGGCGCATTTTTCGTCATGGGAGACAACCGCAATGATAGTAATGACTCCCGCTACTGGGGTTTTGTCCCCCGTCAAAACTTGATCGGCCGCGCCACCTTTCGCTTCTGGCCTCTTGACCGCATCGGTTTAATTTAACTTCTTGACAACTGACAACTGACAAATAACTAAAACCGCAAATAATACATTAACTGAGCGATCGCATCTCCCGGCAAATTTAACCGTTGTTGAAAATCTGCTAGACTACGGTAAGGGCCACCAGCCAGACGGTTTTCCACAACTGTCTGCGCTAGGGACAAATCCATAAAGGGAATTTTTGATAAACTCTCTACAGAAGCAGTACTAGGATTAATCTGCTGGGTTTGATCTAGAGAGAAATGATCATAATAATTAAAATTTAGCAGAGGCTTTAGAGGTGCTAATCGCTGCACAGGCAACCCCAAAGCCGCCGCCACATCTTCAATACAGTAGAATACTACACCAGCGCGAGAAAGTTCCACGAGCGATCGCCCTTGATGAATTGATAACCCAGGTAAACGCAGCCAATCATCCACAGTGGCTTGATTAACATCAATACCCAAACCCAACTCAGCCGCCATCCGTACCTCTTCGGCCGATTGTAAACGATAATAGGGGTCACTCAGCAGCTTTCCTCGCAGCTTTTGCAATTTCAGATTTACAGGTAGCCATTTATTCATAATTAATAATCTTGATTAAAACAACTCTTCCGTATTTCCTCTTAAATCTGTCACCTATTCCCTAAATCTGATCTAACATTTGACGACGCTTTTGCTCAAACTCATACTCAGAAATTAATCCATCTTGTCGGAGTGCTTCTAACTCACGTAAAGCATTAGCTACGGATTCTACCTGATTACCAATTTGTGATGATACCTTAATCGGTGACTCACCTAAATTAAAATAGCGATCAAAAGTTTCTTCCTCTTGAGTTAAATACCAAACGCCTTCAATAGCACTAGCGATTTTAGGAATTGGTGTCCAAGATAACAAAACATATAGTATTCCCCAAAGTGGTTGTCCCAGGTAAAATTTATGTAAACCTGAAATTGTTAGTGTGCTAGCAAAGGCTAAAATAACGGCAATAGTTCGGTTCTTTCGCTTAATTAGCATCATTGTATCCAAACCCATCCTTATAATAATTGTCAAAAACCAAATCGTTCACCAAACTCTGAACCTACTCCTGTAATTGCTCAAACACAAGCCTTACCAGTTCAAGAAACCCTATCTACAATTACCATATTCACTATGTCCAGTGTCAAGCATTAAAAATAAATCCATCATATTATACACATAATGTAAATTTTGCTATAAATATGAAAAGAATTGAAGTAGAAAAAAGAGCTATTTTTATTGGTTTATCTGGTAGTCATGGTTATGGTTTAAACCGTCCAGAATCAGATTATGATTATCGGGGTGTATTTATTGCTCCTAAACGGTATTATTTAGGATTTGATAGCATCGAACAAAAAGATTCGGGTTGGGATGAACCAGGAATATTTCCCTTTATAGATAATAACCAAGATACGGTTATTTATGAATTACGAAAAGTGCTGCATTTGTTAGCAGGTACAAATCCTAATGTTTTAGAATTGCTATGGTTAACAAATTATCCTTTTTTAAGCGATGTAGGACAACATTTAATTAATCACCGAGATTTATTTTTGAGTAAAAAAGTTAAACATACCTATTCTGGTTATGCTTTTGCTCAAATTAAAAAAATGGAAACCCATCGCAAATGGTTATTAAACCCACCTACTAAAAAACCTATACCTTCAGATTTTGGTATTGTGGATGAAACACATTTAATTAAAGATGAATTAAACGCATTTTTGGAATATTTATATATTTTAATTAGGGGTAAAATTGAATTTTTGGAAGAGTCAGAAGAGTTATATAAATTATTGACGGCGGATATTGATTTTAAAGGGGTTTTAAAACAGTATGCTTTGAGCGATGATGCTTTAGAATATACACAAAATTTAACTCATAGTCGCAAAGACTTTATTCGGTTACTGCAAAAAAGTCAAAGTTATCAAATTGCTTTGAGAGAATGGAAAGCTTATATATCTTGGCAGGAAAATAGAAACCCGGCAAGAGCCGAAATGGAGAAAAAATCAGGTTATGATTTAAAACATGGAATGCACTGTATTAGATTATTACGTAGTGGCTTGGAAATATTGAAAAATGGCAGAATAATTGTTGATAGAAGATTAGCCGGTGATGCTGATGATTTGAAAGCGATTTTAAGAGGTGACTATAATTATGAACAGTTGATGAAAATGGCAGAAGATTTAGTTAAGGAAATGGATGTTTTCTATCACCAATCTAGTTTGCCACATCGTCCTGATTTAGAGAAAATTAATAATTTATGTATGGAGTTGGTGGAAATGCAAGGTTGGGAAAAATAAAATGGTTTTTTGGGTTGGATCTTGTACCCTTCGGGAAGCAAGCTAAAACCCAATCTACTGCTAAAACTAGTAAAATTTTTAGCTCTGTTTTGAAGAGTTACCAACCCTATATATGGGCAAGACATACTTCTAATCTTAATACAAGTATAGCCAAAACTCAGAAATTTGTCAAGCCTCCCGACAAAGAATGGTAAATAACCATAACATCTATCATGGGATACTGTTTTTTCCTTTTAATTTTGATTAATAATGGTATTGTAAATAATATTTGTTAGCCCGATGCTAATAAATAGTATTTTGTTAAAAACACATTAACAAGCTGGCAGATATGTAAATAGTATACTGGCAAGTATTCTAATAATCAGAAGATAGAGTATATATCCAATAAATCCATACATTAATTAAACCCCTATGTTACGACAAACTGCTTTTGGCATGGCTTTAAGTACGCTTGTCCTTGCTAGTGGTCTTATGACTGCTGCGAACCTAGATAATAGTTCTGCTCAACAAACTGTTCGTCATCAGCGTTCATCACTTGTGACAAGTCAAGCAAAAATATCTAATCGTGATTTTCAAAATACTAATTTAGAGCAATCAGTTTTTACGCAAATTAATCAATATCGGGCAAAAAAAGGACTAAAACAATTAATTTTTAACGAAAAAATTAGCAAACAAGCGAGAATTCATAGTGAAAACATGGCTAGTGGTAGAGTTCCTTTTAGCCACCAAGGATTTAGAGAGCGCGTAATGGCCATTCCGCTTGATTATGACAGTGCGGCCGAAAATGTAGCCTACAATCTGGGATATAGCAGTCCGTCCAATGAAGCGGTTTCCGAATGGTTAAAAAGCCCCGGACATCTGAAGAATCTTCAGGGTAAATATAACTTAACTGGTGTTGGTGTGGCGACTAATGACAAAGGTGAAGTTTATTTGACACAAATATTTTTGAATGCTAATACCACAAAAAGAAATTGACATCTAAATGGTTTTTATTGATCATTTCAGCGATGTTTCAGGAAATTTCTGTCGTTAAATTTCCTGATTTGTGAACTTTTCACTATTATTTTTTGATTGTAGCATTAGCAATGGTCATATTGTCTGGCAAAATAAAGATAATTTATATTTGACAGCTTTATGACATTACCAGATTTTCAGGTGTGCGATAGTGATTTAAGTGATGCCAGCTTAGAGGAGTACTTAAAGTCTCCGGCTATCGCTGTGGATACGGAAACAATGGGACTTTTACCTCAGCGCGATCGCTTGTGTTTAGTCCAACTGTGTAATCTAGAAGGTAAAGTTGCTGCCATTCGCATCTTGAGAGGACAAACAGCAGCGCCAAACTTAAAAACCCTCATGGAAGCAAATCAAAGCCTCAAAGTTTTTCACTTTGCTAGGTTTGATGTTGCTACTTTACGGCAAAATTTAGGGATTTGCGTACAGCCGATTTTTTGCACTAAAATCGCTAGTAAATTAGCACGTACCTACACTAATCGTCATGGATTAAAAGACGTAGTATTAGAATTAGAAAAAGTTGAATTAGATAAAAGCTCTCAAAGTTCTGATTGGGGTAACGCCGATAATTTATCTGAAGCGCAACTTAGTTATGCAGCTAATGATGTGCGCTACCTCCTGAGCATACAACAAAAGCTTATGACCATGTTGCAACGGGAAGAACGCTGGCAAATTGCCCAAGAATGTTTTCAAATTTTACCCACAATAGTAACTTTAGATTTATTGCAATTCAAAGACTTATTTGAACATTGATTACACCTAATTTTGGTAATTATCTAAATTTAGCACTTTCAAAATTTTACAAATGTCGCCAATAGATACTCAAGTCTTAAATTCCTTATTAGATATGCTCGGGGGTGAGGTAGAAATTTTAGCGGACATTATCCATACTTATTTGTTAGAATCGCCTCCAATACTGACAGCGATTCAAACATCTGTTAAGAATGAAGATGCTGATGCTCTTAATAAAGCCGCCCATCAGTTAAAGTCTAGCAGTGCTTCCTTGGGAGCAGTTAATTTTTCTCGGCTTTGTCTAGAGTTAGAATTAAAAGGCAAGAATCAGAATTTAGAGGGAGTTTTAGAATTAGTATCAAGGCTAAAGGATGAATATAAACAAGTAGAAATTGCTTTAAAGCAAATTGCCAAAATACCATGAGCCAAAAATTTTTGAACCGTATTCAAGCGGGTCAAATGTTAGCTCAAAAGCTACAAGCATACAAAAACCATGAGGATGTATTGGTACTTGCATTACCCCGTGGTGGTGTGCCTGTAGCTTTTGAAGTAGCTACATATTTGAATGCGCCCCTAGATATATGTATAGTCAGGAAACTTGGTGTACCTGGACACAAAGAACTGGCCATGGGGGCGATCGCTGCTGAGAATATTATTGTTCTAAATCAAGATATCATTGATTCTCTAGGAATAGCTCAAGAACAAATTGGTCAAGTTATTAACCAAGAATTACAGGAATTAAGACGACGAGATCAA
Source organism: Cuspidothrix issatschenkoi CHARLIE-1 (assembly GCF_002934005.1). GTDB lineage: Bacteria > Cyanobacteriota > Cyanobacteriia > Cyanobacteriales > Nostocaceae > Cuspidothrix > Cuspidothrix issatschenkoi. The sequence goes on from NZ_PGEM01000042.1 coordinate 27,001, forward strand.
GTTTATCGAGGACATAAACCACCGATTAATGTTCACAACAAAATAGTTATTTTAATAGATGATGGCATTGCCACGGGTGCAACTATACGTGCTGCGATCGCTATTCTGCGACAACAACAGCCAAGAAAGATCATAGTTGCAGTTCCCATAGCATCCCTGAGTATTTGTAAAGAATTCCGTTTAGAAGTAGATGATGTGGTTTGTTTGCAGTCTCCAGAATTTATGTCTGCAATTGGTTGGTGGTATGAGGATTTTACGCAAACTACGGATCAGGAAGTTCGCGCACTTTTAGCTTAACCGACAGAAGCAACAAAATCTTATGGTTCTTCGGTACTTGTTATGCTTAAATTACTAATTGGGTAAGAGGGAACAGGGAACTAATTTTGTAAATACTGATTGTGCCACTATTGATATTGTCATTTACTACGCAGTTTTCAGACCTACCCTTCGCAATGTCTATAAAAATAAAATGCCAACTTGGCTTACCGAAGACTAAAAACATAGTATTCTACATATAATAGTGTCACAAGGGGTATTTACAAAAATGTTGAGAGGAAATAGTTAAACGTTGCATGACTATTTAAATAGTCTCACAATCCCAATATCTATATTTTCTATTTGTTCTTGGACAATTGATTCAACCAAGAAATCAAAACAACTCTGTCGAAAGGACGAAGAGAATATTTTCAAAGTATTTAATGATACAAATAAGCCTGAATAACCTAAGAGGATGTTTGTAAAGTCTAAATTTATAACTTCCCCATAAATTAGAAATCGCGGTTCATCCTGCACACAAACAAAACTCTTCATTTTTTCCGAGTCCGTGTTCGCTTTAGCTTACCGGAGACTCTATTGTTCGCATTTCTCTAGGAAAATAGGAATGATCCACCTATCATCCAAGAATAGGGGTTTAGAGAGATGTTTTAGATAAGTTGGTGACTTTAAAAATATCCTTTCAATTGGAGTTATATATTATTGATGCTGCTGCTACTCAAACCTCACAGAAAATTAATAAAACTTTCTGATAATCACAAATAATGTTGATATTTGATTGTCAACTAATAGCTATACTCAAGCTTAGATATCAAGATGATTTACCAACAGAAAATTATTCATAGCCCAAAATACGAAATTTAAACTTTGCCATTAACTTGACTAGCATTCAGATTCGATCACCAAAATCTCAAGATTTAGAAAACTTATTGAATCAGGAAAAATGTGTTTTCTTGATCACAAGATTTTCATTAATCTTAAGCTACAGTTTTCCGATTTAAGTTTTCATTACCTATTAACCTTCAGTCCTTTAATATCAGGGTTATTTATGAACTACCAAGCTTCTTCTCCCCAGAAAGATTTTCATAGTGCCATCTCTCCTGAACAGTTTAATCAAATTATTGAAGCGATCACCGATGGCCGTTATTCTTGGGCTTGTGTGCTAATTTTACGTTGTATAGGTTACAATCCTATTCACTATATTCCCCAGCGTACTTACAGCCGGTTAATTAAAGAAAATCGTCAACTTGTTCCATCTGGAACATCTAACCAACAAAAAAAGAACGTAGATTACAGAGATTCATGTCAACTTATCAGTATCATAGAAAGGTAGAGTAACCCAGTCAAAAATTATATTTCTACAACAAAAAGAATTGGGAGTTTTTTTGCCATACTTGATCAAATTCGATGCCCTGTTTATTAGCAATATAGAATAATACTATTGCCGCGGCACGAATTCCATTATCACAATGTATCAAGATCGGCTTAGGTAAATTTTCCATGATTCTAAATACTACCAGAGCAAACTGAGGGTTTAGTTCTTCAAATTTAATGGGAATATTCACATAGTTTAAGCCTAAATCCTCTATTTGCTGTGGTTCATCTTCCCACCAGTCTTTTTCGTCTGGAAATCGAAGATTTACAACTGATTTATAGCCATCACGCGCTATATCTGTAATTTGCTCTGCTGTAATTTGTCCGCTAATTGCTAATTGTTCTGTAATCTTTCTCACAACTTCCATTAGACTTGTATTCATCAAGATGGATATTTGAACTTATCCCCTCTACTCAAGAGTGGAGGGGATTTTACATTAGAGTGTGTTTGAAAAGTTATGGTTGATGTATCAAATATTTTTTACTCCTCTTAGACGGCTGATTTAAGATTTATTAATTTATATATAAAAAATTTGAGGAAGTTGTGAGGACAATTTTGCAAAACCTACTATACTACTCAACTCAGACTTAAACTAAGACTGACTTTGTAGTTTTGTGTCTTTTATCAGAGATAATTTTTGATTAATTCGCTTTTAATAAATATTTACTGGGCTTTCCTCACAAGTTCCTCAAACTTTGAGTTTAACTTCAAGATAGAAAATAGAAGACAGATAAAAGGCTTGTCAATACCAATTACCTAAAATTGCGCCGTTTTTAAAGGTTAATTACGATGAAAACTAGAACTTATGCCACCATAGACGGTAACGAAGCGGTTGCCAAAGTCGTCTATCCACTCAATGAAGTTATTGCCATTTATCCCATTACACCATCTTCACCGATGGCTGAATGGTCCGATGCTTGGATGAGTGAAAATAAACCAAATATTTGGGGAAGCGTTCCCACAGTAGTACAGTTACAAAGTGAAGGAGGGGTTGCCGGTGCTGTACATGGTGCTTTACAAACAGGTTCACTAACTACCACATTTACAGCATCTCAGGGATTAATGTTGATGCTGCCGAATATGTACAAAATTGCCGGTGAACTTACACCTACAGTATTTCATATTGCAGCGCGATCGCTCGCTGCCCAGGGTTTATCAATTTTCGGTGATCATAGTGATGTCATGGGTGCTAGAAGTACGGGTTTTGCCATGTTGTGTGCTGCATCTGTACAAGAAGCCCAAGATTTCGCCCTTATTTCTACACGGGCAACTTTAGAATCACGCATACCTTTCCTACACTTTTTTGATGGTTTTCGTACTTCCCACGAAGTAGCTAAAGTAGAAACAATATCAACAGAAACCTTAGAAAAATTCATTCCTATAGAATTAATTATCGCCCATCGTTCACGGGCATTAACACCAGATAGACCAGTATTAAGAGGAACTGCCCAAAATCCAGATGTTTACTTCCAAGCCAGAGAAACAGTTAACCCATTTTACCTTGCTTGTCCAGATATTACCCAACAAGTAATGGATGAATTTGCAACAGAAACAGGACGAGAATATAAACTTTTTGAATATCATGGAGATCCAGAAGCAGAAAGAATAATTATTCTCATGGGTTCAGGTTGTGAAACAGTCCATGAAACCGTAGATTATCTAAACAAAAATGGTGAAAAAGTTGGAGTTGTAAAAGTTAGATTATATCGTCCTTTTGACACCGAAAGATTTATAGAATCTTTACCAAAAACGACCCAAAGTATTGCAGTTTTAGATCGGACAAAAGAACCTGGCGCAATTGGTGAACCACTCTATACTGATATTGTTACAGCAATTCAAGAAACCAATCTAAAATCCAAAATCCAAAATCTAAAATTGGTAGTTGGTGGACGTTACGGGTTATCATCTAAAGAATTTACACCTGCAATGGTAAAAGCTGTATTTGATAATTTGATCCCCCCAACTCTCCTTAATCAGGAGGGCAAGGGGGGATCTCCAAAAAATCATTTTACCGTTGGTATTAACGATGATCTCACCCACACTAGCTTAGAATATGATCCCCAATTTAACATTGAACCAGATAGCACAGTTCGGGCAATTTTCTATGGTTTAGGTGCAGATGGTACAGTCGGAGCAAACAAAAACTCTATCAAAATTATCGGTGAAGAAACTGATAATTATGCCCAGGGTTACTTTGTTTACGACTCTAAAAAATCTGGTTCTGTAACCGTTTCACATTTACGGTTTGGTTCTCAACAAATTCGCTCTACCTATTTAATTACCAAAGCTAATTTTATTGCTTGTCATCAATGGGAATTTGTAGAAAAGTTCCCCATGTTAAAAGATATTGTTCCCGGAGGTACATTCCTATTAAATTCGCCTTATGATAAAGATCAAGTTTGGGAAAAATTACCCACTTCCATGCAACAAGAGATCATCAATAAAAACGTCAAATTTTATATAATTAACGGCTATAAAGTTGCACGACAAGCGGGAATGGGAGGACATATTAACACGGTAATGCAGGTGTGTTTCTTTGCTTTATCTGGTGTTTTACCAAGAGATGAAGCCATAGCCCAAATTAAAAAATCTATCCGTAAAACCTACGGTAAAAAAGGTGAAGAAATCGTCCAAATGAATATTCAAGCAGTTGATCAAACCTTGGATAATTTGTATGAAATCACTAATAAAGAACTAAAAACAGAACTGTCACCTGTCACCTGTCAACTATCACCTATTCCTCATACTGCACCTGCCTTTGTTCGTGATGTTTTAGGTAAAATGATTGCCCGTGAAGGGGATGATTTACCAGTAAGTGCATTGCCTTGTGATGGTACATATCCCACCGGAACATCTAAATGGGAAAAACGTAATATTGCCCAAGAGATTCCTGTTTGGGACCCGGACGTTTGTATTCAATGTGGAAAATGCGTGATGGTATGTCCACACAGTGTAATTAGGGGTAAAGTTTATGAACCAGAACAATTAGAAAATGCCCCTACAACCTTCAAGAGTGCCAATGCAAAAGAACATGATTGGCATGATTTAAAATTTACCATTCAAGTTGCGGCGGAAGACTGTACAGGTTGCGCTTTATGTGTGGATGTTTGTCCAGCCAAAAATAAAGCTGAACCTAAGAAAAAAGCCATTAATATGGCAGAACAAAGACCAATAAGAGAACAAGAAATAGATAATTGGGATTTCTTTTTAAGTTTACCAAATCCAGACCGCAGAAATTTGAAGTTGAATCATATTAATCAACAACAAATGCAAGAACCATTATTTGAATTTTCTGGTGCTTGTGGAGGATGTGGAGAAACACCATACATTAAATTAGTAACACAATTGTTTGGCGATCGCATGATAGTCGCAAACGCCACCGGTTGTTCATCCATCTATGGTGGTAACTTACCTACTACACCCTGGACTAAAAATGCTGAAGGAAGGGGTCCTGCATGGTCTAATAGTTTATTTGAAGATAACGCCGAATTTGGTTTAGGTTTCCGCGTTTCCATAGATAAACAAGCGGAAATGGCAGTTTATTTACTTCAACAACTTGCACCCCAAATAGGAGATAATTTAGTTACTGCAATTCTCAACGCTGAACAAAAAGACGAAGCGGATATTTATGAACAAAGAGAACGGGTATCTATTCTCAAACATAAATTAGATGAATTGTTGAATGATACTACTTTAAACAATCTCAAATCCCAAATCCAAAATCTCAAATCCCTTGCTGATTATTTAGTGAAAAAAAGTGTTTGGATGATAGGAGGAGACGGTTGGGCGTATGATATTGGTTACGGTGGATTAGATCATGTAATTGCTAGTGGTCGCAACGTCAATATTTTGGTATTAGACACAGAAGTTTATTCTAACACTGGCGGTCAAATGTCTAAATCTACCCCCAAAGGTGCAGTAGCAAAATTTGCCGCAGGAGGTAAACCAGCAGCTAAAAAAGACTTAGGATTAATAGCCATGACTTACGGTAACGTTTATGTTGCTAGTGTGGCTATGGGTGCAAGAGATGAACAAACATTAAAAGCATTTTTGGAAGCAGAGGCTTACGATGGCCCATCCTTAATTATTGCCTACAGTCATTGTATTGCTCATGGTATTAATATGGCGACAGCAATGCAAAATCAAAAAGCCGTTGTAGATGCTGGACGCTGGTTATTATATCGTTATAACCCCGACCGCGTAGAACAAGGTCTGAACCCATTACAACTTGATTCACGGACTCCTAGAATACCGGTTGAACAGTCCATGTACATGGAAAATCGGTTCAAAATGTTGACCAAAATTAACCCAGAAAGGGCAAAAGAATTATTACAAGAAGCCCAAACTGATGTTAATACCCGTTGGCAAATGTATCAATATTTAGCCGCCAGAAAATTACAATAAACTCAACATCAAGAACCAGAAAAAACTAGTTAAGTTAAAAATAGTTTCTTCTCTCTGCGTCCTCTGCGGTTCATTCAAAAAAAAGAGTTGTAGGCTTAACTAAAAAGAATTGGATCACAAATAATTTGGTAACTGATAATAAATATTTACCAATTACCAATCACCAATCCCCAATTAGCAATTATGTCTAATAACCTCGACATTAATACAATATCTGGACTCTCAGAACAGGAAGCAAATTATCGTTTAAAAAACGAAGGTTTTAACGAATTACCAGCTAGTAAACAGCGTAGTTTTTTCGCCATTGCTTGGGAAGTATTGCAAGAACCAATATTTCTACTATTAGTAGCTTGTGGAGGTATTTATTTATTTTTAGGTGAAATTCAAGACGCGCTAATACTACTCGGTTTTGTTTTCTTTATTATGGGTATTACCCTTTACCAAGAACAGAAAACAGAACACGCTTTAGAAGCATTACGAGATTTATCTAGTCCTCGTGCTTCCGTTATTCGAGATCAACAACAAAAACGTATTGCAGGACGGGAAGTAGTCAGAGGCGATATTGTGATTTTAGCAGAAGGCGATCGCGTCCCTGCCGATTCCCTCCTCCTATCTTCCACTCATCTCACCGTTGATGAATCATTACTCACAGGTGAATCAGTACCAGTACGTAAAGTAGGGGTGAAGCATTCGGAAAATAGCCCAGGGCAAAAACCGATAATTGATCACCCGAATGCTTCACCCGTACAGGAAAACCAAGAATATCCACCCATTTCTCCCCCTGGAGGTGATGATTTACCCTTTGTTTATTCAGGTACATTGATAGTTCAAGGTCAAGGTTTAGCACTAGTCAAAGCTACTGGTATTAATACTGAACTGGGCAAAATTGGCAAAGCCTTACAAACAGTCACCACCGAAGAAACCTTATTACAAAGGGAAACGGGAGAATTAGTCAAAAAATTGGCAGTAATAGCGATCGCCATTTGTGTTGCCATCATCGTTATTTATGGTATGACCAGGGGCAACTGGCTAAACGGATTTTTAGCAGGTTTAGCCCTAGCAATGGCAATTTTACCTAACGAGTTTCCCGTCGTTGTGACAATTTTTCTCGCCTTGGGTGCGTGGCGAATTTCCCAAAATCGGGTTTTAGCCCGAAAAATGCCCGCAGTAGAAACCCTGGGTTCAGCAACGGTTCTCTGTGTAGATAAAACCGGCACACTCACCTTTAATCAAATGTCTGTAACTCAGATGTTTGCAGCAGGGGAAATGTATAATTTAAGTCAACATCAGAGGGAGGAATTACCAGAAACATTTCACCAATTAGTTGAGTTTAGCATCCTTGCCAGCCAGCGCAACCCCTTCGACCCAATGGAGAAGGCGTTTAGAGAATTGGGTAATAATTATTTAGCCAATACTGAACATTTACATGATGATGACTGGAAGCTAATTCGGGAATATCCGCTTTCACCGCAATTATTAGCCATGTCTCATGTATGGCAATCTGCCGATGGTACAGATTATATCATTGCTGCCAAAGGTGCGCCAGAAGCGATCGCTGATTTATGCCATTTTAACCCAACCCAGTTACAGCAGCTTTCGGAACAAATCACAGCAATGGCTAACGCGGGGTTGCGCGTTTTAGGAGTAGCTAAAGCATACTTCCAGCAACCAAACCTACCAACCGAACAACATGATTTTGAATTTCAGTTTATCGGTTTAGTTGGACTTGCAGACCCAGTACGTCCCACCGTCGCTGATGCCATCCAAGAATGTTACACAGCCGGCATTCAAGTTAAAATGATCACAGGTGATTATCCAGGAACAGCGCGAAATATCGCCCGACAAATTGGTTTAACACCCATAGAAGAAGTAATAACTGGAACGGAACTACAAACAATGGATGATGCAGAATTATCACGCCGCATCAAAAATGTTAATATCTTTGCCAGAGTAGTTCCAGAACAGAAATTACGCCTAGTCAATGCCTTAAAAAACAACGGTGAAATAGTCGCCATGACCGGGGATGGTGTTAATGATGCACCCGCATTAAAATCAGCACACATCGGCATTGCAATGGGTGGTAGAGGTACGGATGTTGCCCGTGAAGCCGCAGACTTAGTTTTACTAGATGATGACTTTTCCTCCATTGTTACATCAGTTAAACTCGGTCGTCGCATTTTTGACAACCTGAAAAAAGCAATGGCTTATACCTTAGCCGTTCATGTTCCCATTGCAGGAATGTCCCTAATTCCGGTTTTATTCAAATGGCCATTAGTATTATTACCCATACACATTGCCTTCTTGCACCTAATTATTGACCCTGCCTGTTCAGTAGTCTTTGAAGCTGAACCACCAGAGGAAAATATCATGCAGCGTCCTCCCCGTGATCCCAAAGAACCACTATTTAGTACCAGAACATTGGGTTTAGCAGTGCTGCAAGGAGTAGGAATATTACTGGTATTAGTGGCAGTATTTGCTACAGCATTATATCGTGGACAAGGAGAATTAGATGCCCGTGCATTAACATTTACAACTTTAATTATTGCCAACTTGAGTTTAATTTTAACCAACCGTTCATGGTCATACACAATATGGGAAATGTTGCGTTCTCATTCTCAGCGAATATCATCACTTTCTAATATAGCTTTGTGGTGGGTATTAGGTGGGGCATTAGTATTCATGGCATTTGTTCTATATTTACCAATCCTACGTCATCTATTTCGTTTTTCCTACCTCCACCCCATAGATTTAGGCATTTGTTTAATCGCAGGAATATTCAGTATTGTGTGGTTTGAATTTCTGAAAATTTGGCAAAGAAACAGACAAGTAATAACCTAAGTAGGTTAGCGTTAAAAATTGTCGTTAGGGCAAGAGAACAGGGAACGGGGAACACT
>NZ_PGEM01000043.1 GCF_002934005.1 Cuspidothrix issatschenkoi CHARLIE-1
TTGTGGTGGGGTGTTCAGATCCCGGACTTCTTTGAGAAGTCCGGGATCTTGTGGTGGGGTGTTTAGATCCCGGACTTCTTTGAGAAGTCCGGGATCTTGTGGTGATCTTGTGGTGAGGTGTTCAGATCCCGGACTTCTTTGAGAAGTCCGGGATCTTATCTTATTCAGGTTTTTATTTGATTCTATCCCAGGCTTCTAATACTAATCTTTGGGTTCTATATTCTCCATATTGTTTGATTTCATTGTTCTTTAATACTCTAAATGTTTCACTGGGAAATTCTGCACCATACACATCCGCAGGATCTAATATATATCTCAGTTCATCACGTGTTAATCCATAAAGTTTGGCGTAATATGCGTCTAATTCTGCTCTGATTAATGCGCGTTTGTTAGGATTCCAAATGAAGGGTTCTCTGTTGTATCCCATGTCTTGCGCGAAGGGTTGCATATCCCAGGATGTGTACACTAATTCGAGGACGCGGGGGGTGATATATTCTTGACTATTTAATAATTTTTCTTTTGAAGGAACAGCTAATTGATAAGTAATATAATCTGATAGATTAAGTCCTTGTATTTTTTGACGGGTAATATAATCAAAGATTATAGAATTAAATAAACCTAATAAACAAGCTGCATAAACAGCATTAGGTTGATCAAAAATTACAATACGAACAGAATAATCTGTAGCTACATCAGGAAGTAATGAAGCGATTACAGTTCTATGGTTTGTACTACTTGTGACATTCATTAAAGCAAGAATCCATTTTCGATTTAAACGCCCATTTGACCATTGATCAACCAATTTTTCATTAATATATAATAATTTTTCTGGTATAAAGTTAATATTTTGATGTTGTTCAAGCGTTATATCTTCAGCAATACCTGTTCTAATCTGAGCATTTTTATTAATTTTTTGTGTTGCATATCTATGATCATAAGTGTCAAAACTTTTACCATCAACCAATGGCAAATATTTATTTTCATTAGCATAAATATACCCACATTGATCTTGAATCCCTATTTTTGATATATCTTCTGATGATTCAAATAAACTAATTTGTTTATTCATATCAAACATTCTGGTTATTTTGAAAGTATGACTATTTTGTTGTGATTCTGATAAAATTATTTCATTATTTTGATATATCTTTTTAGTTAATTCCGCATCTTTGCTAGTTCTAAAAACTGGACAAGTAAGAGTATTAGGATTAATTAATGCAATATCTTGAGGTGAAAGTTGAAATAACCGCGTTTGATTTTCTAATTGTTTAGGTTGAGTGACGAAAAATGCAAAATTACCCCGTTTAATTGGTTTACCACTCAAAGCAAGTAAAGAAAATTTTATTCTGCTATCTACAGCAGTAAATAATTTTTCTCTATTTTCAAAATCATACAAACTTGCTAAATTCTGCTTTTGAATTAGATCACCAAAAAACCGTTTACAAGTATCATCAGTTGCGATACCCGTAGGAACAATTACCCCAACCCTACCATGATCACTAATTAAACATCTGGTAGTTTCCGCAAACACAGCATAAGTATTAATATCACCCACAGCAGTTAAGGGAAATCTCCCACCTTCCCGAATAAACTTACTTTGTGCTTCTGCATCATGTTTAGCATCCTCAAAAGCTTGCGCTAAAACAGGATTTTTTTTAGGTAATTCCTTAATCAACTTTTCCCGCGCTGCTTTATTTTGTGCGTTGGCAATTTCTAAACTGCGAGAAGCGAAAAACTCCTTTTCTTGTAACTTAATTCTTTCCCAAGGAGGATTACCTAAAACACAACTAAAACCGCCATTTTCAAATACTTCTGGAAACTCTAAAGGCCAATGAAAGAAATATTTTTCCTGTGCTAACTTATTCGCAGCATCAATTAACCCTTGTAATTCGTAATTAGTAACCCACAATTCATAATTAGAATCTGAATTAAGAACCTTTTGCACTAACTCCCGTTTTAAGCGATTTAAAGTTTCTGTTGTTGGTAATAACTGTAAATTATGTTCAGTTAAATACATGAAAAATGCGGCAGTCCATAAATTACAAGCTGCTTTTTTCAACCACCAATGATTATCTAAAAGATTATCTTGATATTTTCTCTCTTTTTCTTTAACTTCCTGGGGTGTATTTTCTGAAAAGTCGGCTAATTCTTGCCATAACTTGGCAAAAATGTAACTATCATTAGCAGAAGTTTCAAAAATAGATAATTGTCCTTGGGTTTCCCGTTCTTTTTTATTCCGCTTTTTCAAATTAGCGGCTGACTTTTTATCATCACCTGTCACTGCTTTGAAAGCATCATCAGGAATACCTGCATCTAAACAATCTAAATCTAAAACACCAACTAGAGAATTACCGCATTTTATCCGATGATCTAAAAAGTTCAATGGTTTACCTGTGGCAAAACCTTCTATCCATAAGGCAACTTTACACAAATCTACTGCCAAAGGGTTCAAATCTACCCCATAAATACAATTTTGAATCACGTCACGCACCGCTTGACGTAAAGGTTCGGGTGCTGGTTGAGATTCCCCGGTTCTGACTTTTGCTAATTCTTTACCTATGCGTCGTGCTGCTGCTAATAAAAAATGACCTGAACCACAAGCAGGATCTATGACTTTTATACTTAATAACGCTTTTTCATAATTCGTAATTTCAGATTCCCTATTATTCCCCGACTCCCGTAATTTCTCTTCAATAACTGGTTCTAATGCGGTTTTAATTAACTGTTGGACTAGTTGGGGAGGGGTGTAATAAGAACCTGTGGTTTTTCTATCACTGCCAAAGACTAAATTAAATTCATATATGCCTTGATTATTGGTAATTTGGGGGTGAAAATCTAATAAACTTTCATAGACACTCCCCAATTCTTCTACATCTAAAGCTGCATAATTTACCCGGCGTGTTTGCGATGCACTGAGCTTGCCGAAGTGTCCTTTATCTTCATACAAAGATAAACAACGAATGGCGGTTAATAAATCATAGTTATCAATACCACAATTATCTAAATCTGTCAAGGTTTGTGAACCAAATAAATCACCATTTAAAGGCGATAAACCTAATATTTGTCCGCGCCAATTTTCATCAAATAATTTAAATGTGACTCGTAAACCTTGCCAAATATCTTGAAAACCTTCCCGACGATAGCGGGGACGTTCTGCTAATTCCCTTAGTCTTTCTATACTATAATATTCAAGATAAATTCTCGCTTTTTCTGGGTCTTCTCCTATTAATAATAAATTGCGAGATTCTGCCACCATTAAGAATAAGAGACGGTAGATTAATCTTAATAATTGTCGGTAATAGGTGAGATCCCGACTCCCAAGATCCCGGACTTCTCTAAGAAGTCCGGGATCTGATGAATAATACTGTAAAAAGCCGTTTCCTAACAGTATTAATGCTTGTTCTACTCCGTCGCGCAGTCTGTCGCGTACCCTTCCCCCTTGTTGCAGACTCTCTTGATGGTAATATTCTAATAGGCATTTATCCGCGTCATCCGTAGTTTCTGGTAAACGGGAACGGTGGAAAAGCCGATAAAATAGACCAAATTCGGCAAAGTTTTCACCATTAAGAATCTGCTCTAGGTCAAATTCGATATAAGTAAGGCGAGTCATCAAAGAGGAATCACGCAATAACCGCCAACGTAAACCATTAGTAGTTATAGCCCAAAGATGCTCGGTTTTGTTGAGGTATTCCTGTACTAAAGCGTGTGCTGATAACCGAGGTGTACCACTAGGAGGGCGTTTATCAATATCCAGACGACAACCAATAATATGTATAGGTGGGTAAATTGTAATTTCCGACTCTTGACTCCCAACTCCAGACGGTACTGCACGATGGGAGATCGCATAGGTTTGTCCTTCTACTACTTCAGCTTTTGGGGTATATAAGGGCGTGTAACCAAGACTACGTAATAAAGGAACAGCCCACATTTCACGGGTAACGCTGGTAGCTGTATCTTCAAGGTTTAATCTTTCTAATTGACGTTGGAACGCTACCCAATAAACTTTAATATCACCCCAGGCGATCGCAATTTCATCTTCAAGTTTATCAGTTTTTGATAACCCAAAATCCGCCGATGTTTGTCCTTTGATATTACCTGTTAATAGTTCGGTGGTAATATCAGGTGCGAGTAAGTTGCCTTCAAATTGAATACCAATCATAATATTTGGCTGAATCAGGTAATTCTCAAGCAAAGTCGAGATACTGTCCAGGATTTAAGGATTACAGGCTGTTTTTAGTAAATTGTCTGTGAATATCAGGACTTACGCAAAAAGAACCGAAAGTAGGGGTAATTCATGAATTACCCCTACGCAAGAATAAGGTGTTCAGCCACATCTTACGTAAGTCCTAAATATATACTCTAAAATACAGGTAAACCAATAGTCAACTCATAAAAGCAGATAATATAAAAATATTTACATTCATTTATTGTCTATCATCTTCAAATCTATATTTTTCATACCCAGCCAGATCCCCGACTTCTAAGATAGGTTTATCTTTACAATGGTTAGTATCAAGTAAATACATAAAATAAGATATTAAGATTATTGAATTATTTTACTAAAATTCTGCTACTCCACGGGAATCATAAACTGCTTTTAAACAATCTTTAAGATCATCACCCTGCCATTTACCAGCATGGCGTAAAATTGATTTACCTGAACCTGGACGTTGAGGAGGTTTTGCTTTTTTAATTTTCATGTTTTTCACCATCTTTAGCAATTCTGCTATTTCTGCTTCTGTCATGGTTTCAATTTCTGCAACGAGTTCTTCTTTATAGAACCAATTAGTTTATTGTTTTCTTTTTTTGTAATTTGGTGATTTCAAGATGTTGAAACTTGAATTAAACCAAGATGATTAACAAAAGGGATAAAATCCTTATCACTAAATAAAAGCTGGTTTTGGTTTTCAATACAAAAAGTAGCAATAATTACATCAGCAGTTTTGCGAATAGTAATACCTCTTTTCCGAAGAAATCTATAGTTATCAACACTTTTGATAGCAATATTTAATCCTAACATCTCAAAAATCTGTAGAGAAGTTAGTAATTCTTTTGCTGTTTGATATCCCTCATCTGAACGAAAACCTTGTAAAACTTCAGTCAAAATTAAATCACCAATAGCAATTTGTTCTACCCCTAACAGTGTATCTAATTTATTGCTTTCTGGTGTTTCTACACCATTAAAATAGTCTATCCATACGCTTGAATCTACAATAATCATCCATTTGTTCTCATTTCTTCTAAATTATCTTCCCATTTCAGTTTTCCTCTATAGGCTTTAATTTTTTCTTGCTGCTTTAGTATCTTTAAATGATGTATTTCTTGTTGAAAACTATTCCAGTAATTAAACTGTTCATTTGGTAGGGGTTGATTATGATATGCAGCTTTTTCACTACAACCTCTTTCGATTAGAGTCAGTAAGTTATTGACAACATTGATAAAGTTATCATCATTAGGTAAGTTGTCTATAAGTGTGCGATAGATTTTTTGTTCTAATTCGGTATCCATAAGCTAGAATAATTTTTGTCTGATAGCGTGGCGTTAGCCATATCAGGATGTTGAGGATTTGAGGATTTACAGGATATTTTTTGTAGTAATTTGAGAGTGAAGTTTTTGATGTTTAAATAATTATACTAATAAATTGCTTAATCAAATAATCTTTTTAACATAATTTAATCTTTTCATATTTGATAATTTCCAAATAACATCTTGAAAATCCTATAATCCCGGTTATCCTGATTCTGACAATTAACAATTACCAAACACCACACAAAAAATATTCAAATAACGTAAGTATTCAGCCATAGCGCTTGTTCATACCCAGCCAGATCCCCGACTTCTAAGATAGATTTATCCTTTCCGAATACAATTAATCAAAGAAGTCGGGGATCTTATCAATCCTGTACATCCTAATTCCTTGGACTCAGATCCCGGACTTCTTTAAGAAGTCCGGGATCTAGGTTTCCCTGCTTGCAAGATGTACACACCTAATAAATCCATCGGTAATTGTGGTATTACCTGAACCCTGTTCTCCTGAGTAATTGCCCGTACTCGTTGATGAGATTGGGATAGGGAGAGCGATCGCTCTTTTGCAAACTTTTCTAAATCTGCTGTTAACTCGTCAAAAGAATTTAAAAAATCCTCAATTTCCTGTTTAGGGTTAATAGCATCCCTCACAGAGTTAGCTTGTTCTAACAAAGCTTTGGCTTCCTGTGGTGCTAACCAAACTGGGTTAGAGGGTGGACCTGTAAACCCAATTACTACACATTCTTCTCCCAATAGTTCGTAATTGCGCTTTCTGGAAATTTCACTTTCACTTAACTTACGATGACTAACTTTTTGTTTTAATAAATGTCGCAATCTGAATAATAATAAAGTAGTCCGTTTACTCACGGTATCCGTAATAGTAAAACCACATCTAGCAACTAAATTATTTTGATTATTCAGTAAAGCCACCTCTAAAATATGCCGTGCTAAACCTTCAACCAAAGGATGATTTCGCCCTATATATTCCACCTCAAACGGTGCAGGAGTGGTAAAAGTAATGAGACGTTTTTCATTACCTAAAATGGGTTGTAAAAAACTGGGAATTGATGGTAATAACCATCCTTGCTTTTTCTCAATCAAACCACAATTTAACTTTTCACAAGCATTCTTCACAAACCTTTCTACATCTTTTTCACTACCTAAAATTTCATCAGATTCTAATAACTCCTGTTCAACTTCTGTAGGTTTAATTCCTCTTTGTGCAAAACGAGTCCGGCTGATTTTCTCCCGTTCCACCGCTTTATCCCATTGTTTATGCACCTGTTCAACTGCAGATTCATCATCTAATAAATCTAATAAAGATAACTGTTGTGCATCCGTACTTTTATCAAATAAGGACTTAAACACTGCCTCAGAAACGGTGGTACTATCCATGGGTACAGGAACGGTAATTCCCAGAGTTTTATGTATTTGTACCGCTTTACGAATTAAAACTTCTAAAACCGCCCCATCCACAGGATTATCTTGACCATAAAGTAAACAACTTTTCACCTGAGTTGCTATTTGTCCATAACGGTCAATTCTCCCTTCTCGTTGTTCTAAACGGTTGGGATTCCAAGGTAAATCATAATGAATAACTGCACTAAAATGAGATTGTAAATTTATCCCTTCACTTAAACAATCAGTAGCAACTAATATTCTTTGGGGATAGGATTTTAACTCATTTAATCTAATTTCTCGCTCATCTTCCGACTGTTCCCCAGTAATAGCAATTACCCGAATTTGAGAACCTTTCTTTTCTAACTTCTGCCTTAAATTCTCAGTTACATAATTAGCTGTAGCAATATAACGACACCAGATAATGGGGTGATGATTATTTGCTAAGAGGTTCTGCACATAAATAGTACAAGTTTGTAATTTTTGGTCTTTATTCCCCTGTAACTTTTCTGCAACTTGAATAAAACTCCGCAGTTTACGTTTATCCCCTTCCCCATAACTTTGCTGTCCCTGTTCTATAACTACAGTGGGTGCAGCATCTACCGCTTGTTCCAAGTCCGTCGGATCATAAACATAGGAACTAAATAATTCGTAATTGGTAGTTTCCAACTCCCGACTCCCAACTCCCAACTCCCGCATTTCCCCCAACTCCCGACTTAAACTGCGGTTTAAAGTAGCGATCGCCGCAGCAGGGGAAGACATCACACAGCGAATCAAAGCTAAAGCTGACCAATAACGCCCTCGACGTTGGGCATAGGTCATATCTACGGTAGTAGTTTTTACTAACCCCCGGGCAAAATTATAAACTTCCTCAAATAGTTCTTTATATTCCTTAGATAATTTATAGGGTTCTTCATCAGATTGACGTTCTGGAAAAGGTGTTTCATTACCTAACCAGAGTTTGACATCTGCACGTCGTCGTTGGATAAAATGACCGGCTAAATTATCTCGTTCTGTTTCTGTGAGTTTATCCAAAGTCAAATTAGCAAACTCTGGTTTTAATAAACCCAATAAAGATAAAAAAGATTCCTCAATTCCACTATGGGGGGTAGCAGTCAGTAATAATAAATGGCGGGAGGTTTTTTCCGCTGTTTCAGTAATTAATTGATGGCGTTGTTGTTGGGATGTACCCTTATTACTAGAACGGGTACAAGTATGCGCCTCATCTACAATCACAAAATCTGGGCAATGGGCGATAAAACTAGCTTTTCGCCGTTCTGATTTGGCATAATCCAAACTCACAATTATATGACGATAATAGCTAAAAATATGAGAACCATTAGGTATTGCCCGTTCTAATTTAGAAGCTGTACCAGAACGGATCACTACAGCATCAATATGGAATTTTTCTCTTAATTCTTGTTGCCATTGATCACATAAATGGGGAGGACACAATACAGCAATTCTGGCAATTTCTCCCCTGTCTAATAATTCCCTCACAATTAAACCAGCTTCAACGGTTTTACCAATACCCACATCATCAGCAATTAATAACCTGACCGTTTCCAATCTTAAAGCCATTAACAATGGGACTAATTGATAGGGACGAGGACGCAAAGACAGCCTACCCAAACAGCGAAAAGGACCCGCCCCACTACGTAATAAATGTCGTGCGGCATCCATCAATAATAAAGCTGTGCTGTGGTCTTTTATATTGTCGGCAGTGGGGTGAGGAAAGGTAGCCGCTTCTAGGGTTTCTAGGTTTAAGTGCCGAAAAATACCAATAATTTCCTCTTCGTTACCACTCAAGGGACGGAGGCGGATCAAGTCTGGGTTTTCATCTGGTAATATTACCCATTGGCGACTACGACAGGTGACCATAGAACCAGGGGTGTAATTTAATGTATCTGTCATAGTCTTGCTGTGTTGGCAAAGTTAGCAGTGTAAACTCAGTAAAATCGGCAGGCGCTAAGATGAAATACAGTAATTAAATGGCGAAACCTCTAAGGGTAATATAGCATAAGGCTAAGTACCTAACATTTGCAAATTGTGTAAAGTGGCATAAAATCCTTCTTGTTGTAACAATTCTTCATGACTTCCCTGTTCAATTAACTCTCCCCGCTTCAATACAAAAATCCGATCCACATTACGAATTGTTGAGAG
Organism: Cuspidothrix issatschenkoi CHARLIE-1; assembly: GCF_002934005.1. Classification (GTDB taxonomy): domain Bacteria; phylum Cyanobacteriota; class Cyanobacteriia; order Cyanobacteriales; family Nostocaceae; genus Cuspidothrix; species Cuspidothrix issatschenkoi. The sequence continues at coordinate 9,088 of NZ_PGEM01000043.1, forward strand.
ACGGTGAGCGATAATAATTGATGTCCGTTGTACTAGCAACTTATTTAAAGCCTCCTGAACTAAAGCCTCCGTACCCACATCTAAACTGGCTGTAGCTTCATCTAATACCAAAATTTGCGGGTTACGAATAGCCGCCCGGGCAAATGCTAAAAGCTGTTTTTGTCCACTAGAGATATTTGTCCCCCTGGCTCGTAACTGAGTATCATAACCTTGGGGTAATTGGTTAATAAACGTCCCTACATTGGTTTTTTCTGCTGCTTGTTCAATTTCCGCAAAACTGTAATTATCACCTAAAGTAATATTACCTTTGACATCACCCGCAAACAAAAAAGCCTCCTGTAAAATCACCCCCATATAACGTCGTAATTCCGTTTGGGTAATCTCGCGGATATCAACACCATCAATGAGAATTCTTCCTTGAGTTGGATCATAAAGACGACACAACAACCGAATAATAGAACTTTTACCCGCACCTGTGGGACCGACTAAAGCAATTTTTTCCCCAGGATGAATGGTAAAATCCAAATTTTTAATTACATAATCATCATCTTTATAAGCAAAGGAAACATTTTCAAACTTAATTTCTCCCAAGGCAAGAGTAGGGGTAAAATCTTGAGATGCTAGTTTAGCAGCTATCTCATCAATATAGCCAAATTCAAAATCTAAACTTGTGCATTGAAGTTGGGAACTATCTTTAATTTCGATAGGTTCATCTAAAATATCAACTACTCTTTCAATCGCTGTAAAACCCGATTGAATGACTGTAAACTTTTCCGCAAAATTGCGTAAGGGGTCAAAAAATTGTTGGGCATATAAAATAAATGCTGATAAAATCCCAAAAGTTATTTTGTCACCTGATAACAGCCATCCACCTAACCATAAAACCGCAGCAATAGCCACTAAACCCACCCATTCCAAAGTTCCAGAAATGGCTGAATCATACAAAATACTTGTATCAACTTCCTTAACATAGGTTTTATTAGTTGCCCGAAATAACTCGGAATTAAATTTTTCTCGGCGGAATAACTGAACTACATTAATGCCGACAATATTTTCTTGTAATTGGGAATTAAGTTTAGAAAGTTCTTCTCTGGTTTTATAATTAGCCTCTCGATATTGCTGTTGAAAATAAATCATCAACCAAGTTACTGGCAAAAGAATCAATATTAACAAACCAGCTAGTTGCCATTGAATAGAAAACATCAAGCCAACAATTACTACCATAGATAGTAAATCAGAAATAATGCCTACAGCCCCAGTAGAAAAAACATCTCCTAAACTTTCCACATCATTAGTTAGGCGAGTAATTAATTTACCTACAGGTGTACGATCAAAAAACCGCACAGCTAAGGATGTAACATGATGAAATAAATCCTTACGAATATCTGCTGTGATTTTTTGCCCTAGTTTTTGTACTAAATACCCTTGGACACCTGTTAATAATAACCGCATAGCAGTTGCTACTAGTAACACTCCTAAAACAATATTTAAACCTTGCCATAGGGGCAAACTTTGTAAAAATTTATATGTACTAGGTTCTTGACGAATTAAAGAAATTGCCTGTCCTACTAACATCGGTCTGATAGCATTAGAAATAGCTATAGGTACAAGCAGCAACATAGATATTGCCAATAGTTGACCATGACGACGACCATAGGGGACTAGGCGTAAAAATAACCGCCAGTCATTTTCTCGACGACGGTATTCTGACTTGGATTTACGCGGAGATGGGAAGATGCTCATAAATAATTTTTAATTCTGCCCTGGGATACTAATTTTTTTCAGAATTTAAGCCATTGATTTCTTGACATTTTGCCAGTGCTGCTTGATGGGCTGTCAAATACTCTAAACCTCCCAACATAACATCACCATAATAATCATAAGGTGCTTCACCATAAATAGGTAAAGGATCATCCTCTGGATAATCTTCCTTAGATTCTTCAATAATGGCTTTTAACTTTTTGACGCTGAGAGTTTGGGCAGGAAAATAGTAAAGTTCCTGGTGATTTTTTTGCAGATAAGGAAGTGTGGGATCTATAATCACATCATTAACTTCAATCCAACCATGTTCAACAGGTTTATATGGTTGACCCCCGAATACTAAAAAGCCTTGAACATACTTTGAGCCTTCAGTTACTAAAGCAGCTTTATAGGCATTATCAAAAGGTTTTTTGGCTTTGCTTTTGATGGTTTTGGCTATTTCATAGGATAGGGCTTCATCTAATAATTTATTCATAGAGCCAAGTCAGGAGTTCAAGAGTTCAGGAGTTCAGAAGTCAAAAGTTAATATTCTCGTAGGTGTTTAGCCATAAAACTCGTTTATACGCAGAACCCTGACTTCTGCAATCAATTTATCATTTATGGACACAATCAATCAAAGAAGTTGGGGATATTATGCCGTCAACAGCTACTTATACTATAATTTGTTTAAAACCTTACAATTAAATCTTGAGTTTTTACACTGAAATTGATAAAATCTTTGTCAAAGGGAACACCAAAAAATAAATTACCCAATTTTGTGGGATGGGCATACTATGGCTAACGCCACGCAATTCCTGCCCGTCCTTAATGATTAGCGGGCTTTTTGGCCTGCACTCCAAGAAATTTTTGGGTATTTTTTTAATTGCAAGTCCCTTAAGTTACAACGAAAATCACAGTCCTACAAATTAACAATTTGCAATTTATTTTTTAATTTCGCTGTTCCTACTGAAAATGATGCAAAAGCAGTTAAAAGTAAAATGAGTAGCTTGTGAGTAGCCCCTAAAAAAAGCTAAAAGCTTGATATTGGATGCTCAAACAAGGTAGATTAGGCATTTTGAATATCTTATGAGTATTATGAAAGGTATGAAAGCTGAAAATATTGATTTTCCAATGCTGCACCCAGAATTATTCTTACGTCATCGTCTACAGGTAGTAGAGGAATTGTGGGAAACGGTTTTGCGGCAAGAATGCGGTCAAGAGATGGTAGATCTTTTGCGTCAACTCCGCGATTTATGTTCCCCTGAAGGACAAGCTAGAAATGACCAAGCTGCATATGCTGTAGAATTGATTGAACAATTGAATATTAATGAAGCCATTCGCGCAGCGCGTGCTTTTGCGCTTTATTTTCAGTTAATTAATATTATTGAACAGGAATATGAGCAAAAGCAGCAATTAAGTCGGTACGCGGATGAATCGGATCAGAGCGTGTTTCCCAGTATCATTTATGCTACCAACCAACGGGAAGAAGATTTACCTGCTACTAAAAAAACAGGTAGCGACTTAATGACTACGGAAATTCAGCAGAAAGGCACTTTTGCGGCTTTATTTCCCCTATTATTTCAATTAAATGTGCCACCGCAACAAATTCAACGTCTCATTTCTCAACTGGATATCCGGTTAGTTTTCACTGCACACCCGACGGAAATTGTCCGTCATACTATCCGGGATAAACAGCGTCAGGTGGTACATCTGTTACAAAAAATGGATGAAGCGCAAACCCGCACCAGTAGCTATACTTGGGAAACCTTAGAAATAAAGGAAAGATTACTGGAAGAAATTCGCTTGTGGTGGCGTACTGATGAGTTGCATCAGTTTAAACCGTCGGTTTTAGATGAAGTAGACTATGCCCTTCACTATTTCCAAGAGGTGCTATTTGATGGAATTACGCAACTATACAAACGCTTTAAATACTCCCTAGGAGAAACTTTTCCCTGGTTGCAACCACCAACAACAAATTTTTGTTCCTTTGGTTCTTGGGTAGGTTCAGATAGAGATGGTAATCCTTCGGTGACACCGGAAGTAACTTGGAAAACCGCTTGTTATCAGCGGAAAATGGTGTTAGAGAGATATATTAAGTCAGTTAAAGAGCTAGTTTCTTTATTAAGTGTGTCTATGCACTGGAGTGATGTGCTACCAGATTTGTTAGAATCTCTGGAGTCAGATCAATCTCAGTTAAGTGCTGTGTATGATAATTTGGCATTGCGTTTCCGTCAAGAACCTTATCGTTTGAAATTATCTTACATTCTCAGACGGTTGGAAAACACCCGCGATCGCAATTTGGCTTTATATAATCGGGAAACACCAACTAATGAAGATGCACCTATGTACCGTTCTGGTACAGAATTCTTAGCAGAATTGTTGTTAATTAAACGCAACTTAACAGAAACAGGTTTAAGTTGTCGAGAATTGGAAAACCTAATTTGTCAAGTTGAAATCTTTGACTTTAATCTGACCCAATTAGATATTCGTCAAGAATCATCTCGTCATTCTGATGCCCTAAATGAGATTCTCGAATATTTGCAGTTATTACCTCAACCATACAACGAATTATCAGAAGAACAAAGAATAGCTTGGTTAACAGGAGAATTACAAACTCGGCGGCCATTGATTCCTGCTGAATTACCATTTTCAGAAAAAACCAATGATGTAATTCAAACTTTCCGCATTTTGCGATCGCTACAACAGGAATTTGGCATCAATATCTGTCAAACTTATATTATTAGTATGTGCCGCGAAGTTAGCGACGTACTCGAAGTTTTACTGTTAGCCAAAGAATCAAGTTTATTTGATCCCATGGTTGCGGTAGGAACTATTCGCGTCGTTCCTTTATTTGAAACCGTAGAAGATTTACAACGCTCTAGAAGCGTCATGCGGCAATTGTTTGAATTGCCTTTATATCGGGCAATGCTGGCTGGTGGCTACGCCGCAATGAACCCTTCGACTTCCCCCAGTGAAAAACAGGCAACCCCATCTATTGCCGTCCTCAATCCTAACTTACAAGAAGTAATGCTGGGATATTCCGATAGTAATAAAGACTCCGGTTTTTTAAGTAGTAACTGGGAAATTCATAAAGCTCAAAAATCACTCCAGAAAATCGCCGAAGGTTACGGTGTAAATCTGCGGATTTTCCATGGTCGCGGCGGTTCTGTGGGGCGTGGTGGTGGCCCAGCCTATGAGGCGATTTTAGCCCAACCAGGTCACAGCATTAGCGGACGGATTAAAATTACCGAACAAGGGGAAGTATTAGCCTCTAAATACTCCTTGTTAGATTTGGCTTTGTATCATTTAGAAACCATTACCACAGCAGTAATTCAAGCCAGTTTACTAAGAACAGGATTTGATGATATTGAACCTTGGAATGAGATTATGGAAGAATTATCTCATACGTCGCGTCAGCACTATCGTAACCTAATTTATGAACAACCTGATTTCATTGACTTCTTCCACCAAGTCACCCCCATTGAAGAAATCAGCCAACTGCAAATTAGTTCTCGGCCAGCCCGTCGTCCATCTGGTAAAAAAGATTTAACTAGTTTAAGAGCAATACCTTGGGTATTTAGCTGGACACAAACCCGCTTTTTATTACCTTCTTGGTATGGTGTAGGTACAGCTTTACAAGAATTTTTGAACGAAGAACCAGAACAAAATATCAGATTATTGAGCTATTTCTACATCAAATGGCCATTCTTTAAAATGCTGATTTCTAAAGCCGAAATGACCTTAGCCAAAGTAGATATTGAAATGGCACGTCATTATGTTGATGAATTGTCTAACCCGGAAGACAAACCTCGATTTGAGAAAGTTTTTGAGCAAATTTCTAGGGAATTCTTTCTCACTAGAGATTTAGTTCTCGAAATAACTGGACACCAAAAATTATTAGATGGTGATCCAGTGTTGCAGCGTTCTGTACAATTACGAAATGGGACAATTGTACCTTTAGGATTTATCCAAGTTTCCCTCCTCAAACGTCTGCGTCAATCAAAAAATGCTGCCACAACCGGAGTAATTCACTCTCGTTACAGCAAAGGAGAATTACTCAGAGGTGCATTATTAACCATTAACGGAATTGCCGCAGGGATGAGAAATACAGGTTGATGCTTGACAGTTGACTGGTAAGAGGGAAAAAGGAAAAAGGCGAAACTTTTCCTTTTTCCCCCTATTTTATTGGTGATAGGTGATCCTCAAACAATTTCCTAATTCCCCATTCCCCATTCCCCATTCCCCCATTCCCTGTTCCCTCTCCCCTCTCCTCACAGACAACTTTTTCAGCAAACCCTAATTAACATGATCAAAAAACAGATTTTACTTTGTACCTGTTTAGCACTTGCTGGCGGATTTTTTAGTGCTGTCATCGCTGGACAAATTACGGTGATGGTGCATAGCCAAAAGTGTCAAAATCAGTCTTGGGGATTCAAACAAATGTGTCAAACATTGATCTCACCGGGAGCAAGTTGGCAAGGTGGTACGGCGGGACTGTGGACAGGGACAATTTTAGGTGCGTTTGTGGGTGGGTTAATTACACGGAAATCGAGTTATTAAGTAATAGAAGAGTAGCAGTCAGCAATCATAATTCACAAATCAGCTAGTATCAATAAAATCCAAGCAGCTTAGTAAAAGTAACTAGAAAGGATTATAACCGTGGCCTTATTTGCGAAATATACTAATTTATTGATAATGTCCACACTGCTGGGATTGATTGGTTTACCGACGATAGTAACACCAGCGACAGCCCAAAACCTAAATAATACGGGTAATCCAGACCTCAATCCCAGTGTCAATCAACCTAGTTCTACATCTACCTATCCCGCAGCACCTCCACCAGAACCTAAGAAACCCTTACCTAAGGATAGAGAATTAGAAGACGCAGATACACAAGTAGATTATCGGATTAGTAACTTACTGGGAGATTTTACAGGTAATCTCTGGGTGGGTTCATGGCGGGGACTATCACGAATTGACCCCAATACAGGGAGAGTGATTTCTCGTGTGAGTTTACCCAATATTGCCATTAGTGCTTTAGCACAAGATAAAGTAGGACGATTATGGGTTGGGAACTATGAAGGTTTAACGAGAATAGATCCCCAGACTAGCCAAATTACAGCCCAAAATTTATTACTACCTTCCAAACGAGTATTATCACTGCTAATTGATAAGCGGGGTTACTTGTGGGTGGGAACTGATGCTGGTTTAACTCTAGTCAGTCCCGACCAAGGTTTAATTATGACCACCGTGAAAAATATGCCTGGTGTGAGTGTTAACGCCATGATCTTAGATGCCGATGGTCAACTGTGGGCGGGTACTCTAGAAGGACTGGTGAAAGTCAATACCGCTAGTGCTTTGCTGATGAAGAGAATCGAAAATTTACCAGGGGGAACTGTCCAAACTTTGGCAATTAGTCCCCAAGGATTAATTTGGGCGGGAATGCCAAACCAATTATTAGTAATTAACCCAAAAAATGGTATTGTATTGCGGTCTGTAACTCCACTGCGCGGACGCAATGTGACATCAATCAAATTTGCCAAAGATGGCAGTGTGTGGGTTGGGACTACCAATGGTTTGCTACGATTGAACCCATATACAGGAGCAGTATTAGACCAAGTGACCGGACTTCCTTCTAGTCGAGTTTTAACTATTGCACCAGATGTTGGTAATAAACTATGGGTAGGAACAACGGAGGGTTTAGCTTGGTTAATGCCTTCGGTCGGTAAGGCTAAACCTCATTTTGGTTTTGGTAGGTATGTTAAGTAGGGAACAGGGAATAGGGAATAGGGAACAGGGAACAGGGAATAGGGAACAGGGAATAGGGAATAGTAATGAAAATTCAGAAAAATTCTTTCCCTTTCCCAACTTTTAATTTTTAATTTATGCCAATCACTACTCAACTATTAACTCAATGGAAACAACAGGGACGGGCTATTGTGGCTTTGACGGCCTGGGATTATGCGATCGCTCAACTTCTAGATGGGGCTGGTGTAGACTTGATCTTGGTTGGTGATTCTCTTGCGGTCATCCTGGGTTATGAAACTACCTTACCCATAACTTTGGATGAAATGATTCATCACGCTAAAGCTGTGCGCCGTGGGGTGAAAAATGCCTTGGTGGTGGTGGATTTACCATTTTTGACCTATCAAGAAAGTATCTCCCAAGCTATGCACTCCGCCGGCAGGGTACTGAAAGAAACAGGAGCGCAAGCGGTAAAATTAGAAGGTGGTTATCCGGTAATAGTAGAAACCATTACGCGATTAGTCCAATCGGGGATTCCCGTTATGGGTCATGTGGGGTTAACACCTCAATCAATACATCAGTTAGGGTTGCGACAACAGGGCAAAACCCAGGCACAGGGAGAGAGGATTTTGCATGAAGCGATCGCCCTGGAACAAGCCGGTGTTTTTGCCATAGTATTAGAACATATTCCCACCAAATTAGCGCTACAAATTACCCAAAAACTCCGTATTCCTACCATCGGCATCGGTGCAGGTTCTGACTGTGATGGTCAGGTTTTAGTCACTTCTGATATTCTGGGACTGTCAGAAAAACAACCACCATTTGCTAAAATTTATACAAATTTACGAGAAACCATTACCAACGCTGTACAAGATTACGCTATAGAGGTGCGAGAAGGAAAGTTTCCTGCTATATAAAACCTAGACAAAGCTAGACTTTATTTTCTACTTCAACGGGAGCATGGGAGCAGTTATCCCTCAGTAGACTTTCACGCCTTAGCCAGACGCGATAAATTAATTGCGGCATTTAGATCCTTATCCATCTTAAAACCACAGTTTTCACAATGAAAGGTTCTTTCAGATAAAGAAAGACTTTCTTTTTTGTGTCCACAATTTGAGCAAGTTTTACTTGATGGATAAAATCTATCAGCAATAGATTATATCAGCCCATTCTATTTTTTTCATTTATATAGTAATTACCATTCATATAAGGTACAAGTTGTAATAATTAAACGCAGATGGACGCAGATAAACGCAGATGATTTTGTATTTCAGCAACGAAGAAACGTTATATTAGCATTCATTAATATCTAGCCTTTCACAATCTTGTTTTATTCCTTCACTCATTACCTCGATTTGAAATTCCATAGTTCTTGTCGGATGTTATTAGTAATCCTTACTTTGAGAGTCCTGATTTTCAAATCCTAGCCAAAATAGTAATATCTTTTCCACTTCCAGTAGTTCATCTGGTGTTAAATCTCCCAATTTTCTGATTAATTTTGCATGAGGAATTGTAATGATATTTTGAACATCAAATACTCCTGATCGCAAAAAGTTTACCTTGACTTCCACCTCAAATCTTGAACCTCGTGAGCTAGTTGTATGGGGAATTAAGGTTGCTAATGCGCGGTCTTGTTCTAAAGCAGGAATACTGATAATTAAACATGGTCTGACTTTTGCGGTGTAACCCAGATCAACAAGCCAAACTTCTCCACGTCTAGGGGTACTCATAGTCTGTTTCTTGTTGATCTAATTCTAAAAAAAGTTCCTCAGCATTGCAAACTAAATCTTCATCGGATAAAGGTGGAAAGTCCAAATTTGTAACCCGTTTTAAAATTTCCACAGCCATTTCTAGTCTTTCTGATTCTGGTAAACTATCAAATGTGCTTAATAATTCTTTCACTAAAGTAGTCATGGATCTTTTCTCCATACACTTTTATAGCATAACATGATTATAATATTTTTGTGTTACAATTGTGAATATATTTACTCAATCACATAACAATGAGCAAAGCTGTTAAAACCCAAATTGTCAAAATCGGATATTCGCAAGGTGTTTTTATTCCTAAAACACTATTAAAACAAAGAAGAATTAACTCAAAAGTAGAAATAGAAGTTCAAGGAAATAATCGCATTATTCGCCCAGTTAAACAAGTAAGAAAAGGTTGAGAAAAAGCATTTATGGAAATGGCGGAAAATAAAAATGAAATAGCCTCAAAAATATATTAAGATGGATTCTTCCTAGGAATAGCAATTTATGCTGTAAGAATTTTCTCTAAATCTTCAGGACTAATGAATTTAATACTATAGTCTTCTTCTAACCATTTACGATTTTTTTTAGACATAACTGATCCTTGCCCTACGTTTTTACCTTGATCGCGTGTACAAAAATATTCATTACTATATGCAATGTGGAAAGCAATAGCATCACCATCAGCCCATTCTGCAAAGGCTTTTATCATTTCTTTTTCTTCAGATTCAGGAACATTTTTAAGCGCATTTATCCAATGTTCTGTGCCTTCCCTCCTCTTCCTTCGTGTCTTCGTGGTTCAATCCTCCTAAAACAAAAGACGCAGAAAACGACTCTCTGCGTCTGTAGCGTGAAAAAACCTAAACCATCTCCGAAGTCTGCACAGTTGACTGAGGCTGAGGCTGGAACATAAACAGCGAATAAACCACATCCCGGCGGATATTTACCATCATATCCAAGAACAACTCATAACCCTCACTCTTATATTCAATTAGCGGATCTTTTTGCCCATAACCACGCAAACCAACGGACTCGCGTAAAGCATCCATTTGTTGCAAGTGTTCTCGCCACAAAGTATCTATGCGTTGGAGAATAAAGAAACGTTCCGCTTGACGCATCAAACCGGGTTGGAATTGGTCAATTTGCGCTTCCTTCATATCATAAGCAATACGGGCTTGTTCATGGAGAAAGGCTTTAATTTCTGCCATCCCCATATCTTCCAATTGGCTAGACTGCATATCAGCCAAGAGGTAAACAAACTCCTTCACCTTATCCACCAATTTGTCTAATTCCCATTCTTCCGAAGGTAAATCAGGATTGATGTAATAATCAACGATGTCATCCATCGTTTTTTCAGCGTATTTAATTACCTGTTCCTTGAGGTCTTGACCTTCCAAGACCCGGCGACGTTCCGCATAGATAGCACGACGTTGGTTATTCATTACCTCGTCATACTCAAACACCTGTTTACGGATGTCGTAGTAATAGGTTTCAACTTTTTTCTGTGCGCCCTCTAAGCTGCGGGTTAACATCCCCGACTCAATGGGCATATCTTCCTCTACTTGGAAAGCATTCATTAAGCCAGCAACGCGATCGCCCCCAAAGATCCGTAATAGGTTATCCTCTAAACTGAGGAAAAATCTTGTTGTTCCCGGGTCGCCTTGTCTACCTGCCCGTCCGCGTAACTGGTTATCAATCCGCCGTGATTCATGGCGTTCTGTACCAATAACGTGCAAGCCGCCTCTTTCTACCACTTCATCATGTTCGCGGCTGGTAAATCCTTCATACTCGTGTTTAATGCGCTGGTAAGCTTCCCGTAATTTCTGAATTACAGCATCGTCAGTAGGGGCTTTTTCGGCGGCTACGGCGATTTTTTCTTCTGCTTCCAATTCTGGTACACTTCTTTCACCGTAAGCTTTGACAGCCACTTCTACAGCCTCTTTCAAAAGCTGTTCTGTTTCTTTGGTCAAATTGGTGGGAAAAATTTCTGGGGAAGCCCGCCAAGATTTAACCTTTTTCCCTGGTATAAAGCCTTGTCCGCCACCACTACCACCCATAGGTAGTCCCGAAGCCCTTTGTATAGCAAATTCATCATCTTCAGGGCTGACAATACGGGGCATAAAGTATTCCCGTAGTTTCAACCGCGCCATATACTCGGAGTTACCTCCCAAGATGATGTCCGTACCCCGTCCTGCCATGTTAGTGGCGATAGTTACCGCCCCCTTGCGTCCAGCTTGGGCAACAATTTCCGCTTCCCGTTCTACGTTTTCCGGTCGGGCGTTGAGAAGTTCGTGGGGGATTTCCATTTGTTTGAGCAATTCGCTCAGATATTCGGATTTTTCAACGCTGGTTGTCCCCACTAACACAGGTCTACCATTTTCGTGCATTTCGGCACATTCTCTAGCGATCGCTCGCCACTTACCTGCTTCGGTTTTAAACACCATATCAGATAAGTCTTCCCGTTTTCTAATCCGGTTGGTAGGAATAATGGTGACTTCCCGTTTATAAATCTTCTCAAATTCTACCTCTTCAGTCTTCGCTGTTCCTGTCATTCCTCCCAATTTGGGATACAGCAAAAACAGGTTTTGATAGGTGATAGTTGCCAAAGTTTGGGTTTCTGGCTGAATTTCTACGTGTTCCTTAGCCTCAACAGCTTGGTGTAAACCATCACTCCAACGCCGTCCAGGCAATACCCGACCTGTAAATTCATCCACAATGACAACTTCATCATTACGGACAATATAATTCACATCTTTGAGGAACAATTCCTTAGCCTTAATCGCATTAAACATAAAATGCGCCCAAGGGTCTTCCGGGTCAAATAAATCTGTTACACCCAAGAGGTTTTCCGCTTCTGCAAAACCCTCATCACTCAAAAGAACGTTACGATCCTTTTCATTGACTTCGTAATGTTCGTCTTTTTTCAGGGTAAAGGCAATTTCCGCCGCTTGCAGGTATTTTTCTGTGGGTCTTTCCACCTGACCAGAAATAATTAAGGGAGTTCTGGCCTCATCCACTAAAATTGAATCTACCTCGTCAATAACACAATAATTAAATGGCCGTTGCACCACTTCAGCCATGGAAGTAGCCATATTATCCCGTAGATAATCAAAACCGATTTCACTGTTAGTTACATAAGTAATATCACAGTCATAATTTTTCTTTCTCTCTGTTGGGGTCATAGTAGACTGTATTAGCCCTACACTTAACCCCAAGAACCGGTGTACCTGTCCCATCCATTCCGCGTCCCGACGTGCCAGGTAATCGTTAACAGTAATAACGTGAACACCTTTACCAGTGAGGGCATTTAAATAACTCGGTAAAGTAGCTACCAAAGTTTTACCTTCACCGGTTTTCATTTCGGCAATTTGCCCAGAATGGAGGATCACACCACCTAATAGTTGTACATCAAAATGTCGCAACCCTAATACACGCAGTCCTGATTCCCGCACCACAGCAAAGGCTTCTGGCAAAATATCATCAAGGGTTTCCCCCTTGGCCAGCCGTTGTTTAAACTCGACGGTTTTATCTTTTAACTGCTCATCCGAGAGCGGCTTAATGTCTTCTTCTAAGAGATTAATTTCTTTAATGTAAGGGTCGTATTTTTTCAGTTTCCGAGCGTTGGGATCGCCCAACAAAAGTTTTAGCATGGCAGTTTATAGAGTTAAATCGAGGGCAATGGAAATTTCAGCTTTGGCTATATGATTATAGACGTTTAATCTAACCCAGCCGTTTTGCTTAGGGATGGGTGGAAAATGAGAATTGACTCAAAAACCGAATGCAAACTAACTAACCACTCTTATATAATGATTGGTTTTAACTATTATCTTAATATTGAAACTGTTTCATCGTATCATTTTGCCAAGGGAATAGGTGACTGATGACAGTTGACGCTTGCCTCCTACTCCCCTGACCCGGTCGGTGAGCGACTTGCCCTGAGGGAAGTCGAAGGGATCCGAACCGCTGCTCCTGTGCCTCCTACTCCCACTCTGGCGAAAGGCTACGGAAATCATACTTATCAGCCCCAATATGACAACTCACACAACTACCCATATTTATAGGATCAGGTAATTTGACACTAGGATGCAAAGCTCGAAAATAACGGGAGTCTTTGAACCGATAGGGTGTAGTTTCGTCTTGTAGTTGCACACGGGAAAAGGTAAAAAGATATTTTGAGACCAAAAGATGTTGAATCTTACCTAAAGGCTTGATTTGTACACCGTAGTGTTGGGAATCTTCCAGCAGATTTTGCCAAGTTTGAGTGGGGAAAACAGCCGGCGGTAGGGCTATATGGCAGCTTGAGCAGTTTTCTAGATATAATTCCTGTCCTAGTTTGTATTGTGCAGGTACTACGTCAACTGTCCCTACTGAGTCCCCAGAAGTTGCGGCGTGGGTGCTGGTAGCTAATCCTAATATCAAGCCAATAGCTACACTCCAGCCAAAAATTACCAACATAACGATCAGTAGTTGGCGTTTAAGGCGACGATGGGATTTGGGTTTAACAAAATTTGCCATAAAGTGCTTTTCCTCTTTCTCTGTAATTTCTGTGCGTTTGTGGTTCGTTAATAATTGTTCAAAATCAAGTATGACTTCTATATATCCGTCCTGACATCATTATTTAGCCCCAATTCAGACAGTGCTACTTTCGTTTCCTCAATCTTTTGGGTAGCTATTTCTCCCTCCATAACATCATCACTTTGACGTAAGCGATTAATAATTAGACCTACTAATTTAGTAGATAGTACGGAAGAGCCATTTAATCTAAATTCAAATGTAATTTAATAGCTGCGTTAACCAATTCTATTAATTCTGTACTCAAATTACCTATAGCATCTCCTGATATTCGTTGTTTAGAAATTGTTCGTATTTGCTGGGGTTGAATTTTAGAAGATTTGGATAAACCACTATTTTCTGGATTTAGCAATACTTCAAAGGGATAAACACGAGTAATATCAGAAGTAATGGGTAAAATTGTCACCGTAGTAGCAGCGTTGTTATTAGCATCATTACTGACTATTAGCACCGGACGGCGTTTATCCATTTCTGAACCTACAGAGGGGCTAAGATTAGCAAAGTAAATTTCACCACGTTTCATCTGTGAGTCCATCCCCAATAGTTATTTCCCAATTTGGGTCATTTTCTGCTGATGCTTCTCGATATGCTTGTTCTAGTTCTTGATTTCGCAATAAATATAAGGCTAATTCAATAACTTGGGAACGAGATTTACATCCCTTATTCATTTTGTAGTTTTCTACAAACTGCATTAAAGATGTTGGTAAGGAAATTGAGATTTTTTCTGTTTGCATGGTATGACCATTAACTAATCTATTTCTTCTTACCTTAGAGTAGCATAAATAGTATTCTGTAATTTTCCTCCTATTTAACTATTCGAGCTAAATCCCGAAAAGACT